>LCEJ01000018.1 GCA_000997105.1 Candidatus Daviesbacteria bacterium GW2011_GWA2_42_7 | reverse complement strand
CCTTTTATCAAAACTAAATCACCGCGACCTATAGCCCGGATGACCTTAGAGACTATTTGGGAGTTTGACAAATTTGCTTCTACCCTTTCCGGAGGAAACCCCAATTTCAAAAGCTCATCTGCGATAAATACTGCATCCCCGGAGCCTAAAAAAACAAGGTCGATTTTATCCTTATATATATTTTGGGCAAGTTGCCGGTGCAACCCCTCCGAGTAGCTTCCAAGCTCCCTCATCTCCCCCAACACCACAATCCTTCTTCGGGCAGGAAGTTCATTTAAAACCTCCAGCGCCTCCCCCAATGCCACAGGTGACGAGTTATAAGTATCATCTAAAACCAGCCATCCGTTTAGCCCCTCCAAAAGCTGTAAACGGTGGGGCGCAGGTTCAACCTTCTCCAAACCTTTTTTAATATTTATAAGGCTTAACCCAAGGCTAATACCTAAAGAGGCTGCTGCCATCGCCGAATAAATAAAATGCCGGCCCAAAAGTTTCCAGGTAACCTCTACCCTTTCAACACCATAGTTCAGTTCAAAACTGGTAAGGTTATTTTCAATTTTTATATTACTCGCCCAAACATGGCACTCTTTTGAACTTGTCCCAAAGAAGATAACCTGGGCTTCTGTCTCCTTTGCCAACTTCCGGACATTTATATCATCCCAATTTAAGATGGCAAAACCTTCTTTCGGGAGTTGTCTGATAAGCTTTCCTTTTTCTTTCACAATTTCCTCTAAGCTGCCTAAAAATTGGCTGTGCGCAAACGATATCCTGGTCACAATCCCGGTAGCAGGTTTTACCATTGAAAGGTAAAAATCCATCTCTCCCGGGTACTCAATCCCCATCTCAAAGATTGCTTTTTTTACACCCGGCTTCATCTTTAGAAGGGTCATCGGAATATTTAAAATTGGGTCCAAATTACCCCAGCTTGCAATTGTTTTAAATTTTGGCTTTTTAAAAGGACTTATATTTTTCCAAATCGGATGTTTAGAAATCTCCATAGTTCAGATTATATCTCATATCCCCCAAATTCCCATAATTCCCTGAATACCCCTGATACTCTACTTTTTCGCTTTTAGAAGGAAAACCACGGACAAAACAATATCCTCTCTTGTTATTTCCCTAAGATTCTTTTCTTTTATTGTTCCGCTTTTAGTTATGACCTTAACCTGATGGATCTTCTCACGCAAAACAGGCAGGACATGTATTGACCCCCCAATTGTCCCTAATCCTTCTAACCCCCCAAGTCCTAATCCTTGGGACTGTGCGTATTCACAAAGTCTTACTATACTGGTTCCTGAGTCAGCTTCTAAAAAAGCCTCTTCTATTCCTATCCCCGCACGGGAAACTTTTCCTTTAATCCCAAAAATCTTTACACTGTCACTCCTGTTTTTTATAACCAATCCTTCAAACCCCTGCTCCGAAAGGGCCATCTTACTCCCGGTACCCATTATCAAATACTTAATTTTTAATTCTTTGCAAAGCTGTACTACCCGGATCAGCTCCCGTTTTGTAGTGGCAATATAGAAAGCCCTGGCCAAGCCTCCCAACCCGGTTTCCATATGTTCCGAAAGGTCAATATTTTGTTTGACCCTTTCATCCCCTAAATCCCTAACCAGAAGCTTAACAAGGTCTTCCATTTTTTAGTGCTAATTTTACAGCTTCTATATCTGACCAAGGCTCCTCAACTCCGGTATAATTTATTGATTTCTCATGTCCCTTGCCAAAAATCCCCACCGTATCACCCTTTTTAGCCAGTTCATTTATGGCAAAGTTAATCGCTTCTTGCCTGTTGTCTATGACAAAGATATTGGACCCTTCTTTTGCTCCTACCTTTTTTGCTCCTTCCATAATCTGAGCATTAATTTTTTTAAGTTGGCCCCTGGGGTCTACTGCTGTTACCACCACTATATCAGCTAACTTAGCAGCAATCCCCCCCAAAAGCGGCCTCTTTTCAACATCCCTTTGCCCTTCAGCCCCAATAATAGAAATCAGTTTTCCTTTAGTTTGGTCTCTCAAAGTCTTTAGGGCTTGTTCCAAGCCGTTCGGTGTATGGGCAAAATCAACAAAAACCTCAACCCCCCGGTTATTTTTAACCTCTTCCATTCTTCCTGCTACACCATCAAAATTTTCCAGTGATTTCACTATAACCTCCCTTTTAATACCTAAAACAGAAGCTACAGAGTAAGCAGCTAACGCATTTTCAATATTGTACTCCCCGGGTACTTTAAGTTTTAAGTTAATATCTTTCTGATTAAAATCACCCTCTTTTAATCCAAAAGTTACTAACTTTCCCTTAACTCCCCCAATCATCCTAATTCCCTGATTCACTACAGCAAATCTCACTTTCCGTATTAGCTTCAGTTTAGCTTTCTTATAATTTTCAAAAGTCTTATGGTAATCAAGATGCTCATAGGTAATATTAGTCAATACTCCAACATCAAACTTTACCCCCAAAAATCGGTGCTGATCCAGACCGTGAGAGGTAACTTCTAAAACAATATATTCACTCCCTAAGCGCGCTGCTTTTCTTAAAAGTTCCTGAACTGTAAATTGGTGCGGGCTTGTAACATGAAATCCTGTATCATATGACTTTTCTCCAATAACAGTATTGGTAGTTGAGACCATAGAAACTTTAAACCCGACATCTTTTAAAATTCTATAAATCATATTTACCGTTGTAGTTTTTCCATCCGTACCGGTCACACCGATAGCTTTAATCGTTCTTGACGGAAATCCATAAACAATATTTGCCGTAACCGCCACAGGCAACTGTAATAAAAGATTTACTAACCACTGCGGAGCCAAAGCCCGAATCAGTTTCCCCAAGATGGTTCTCTTAAAAAGTTGCCAAACTGACACTATAAGTTTTTTCATAGCCTTAATTATACTCTAATCCTTCCTTTCCATCTCCTCCATCTAATCCTTATCTTTCCTCATTCAGTAGGAGCAATGTTGTAATAGGCTAATAACTCCTTGGCTATCTCAAAAAATGTCGGGGCCGCCGTTTCCGCCCCGTAAATGGAGGATGTTGGCTCCTCATATCTTACCAGCATCACAAATTTTGGGTCATCCGCCGGGGCAAAACCAACAAAAGAGGCAATCGTTTTATTGGCATCATAGTGCCCCGCCACAGGGATCTGAGCCGTACCGGTTTTCCCGGCAATTTTAAACCCCTTAGGGGCAAACACCCTGGCTTCGCCTTTTACTACAGCATCAACCATTATTGAAGCCACCGCCTTGGCAGTTTCCTCTGAAATCGGCTGCCTTACAACCCGTGGCTTAATTTCCGTCACCCTCCCCTCATCCCGAATCTTACTTACCACCTGAGGCTCCATTAACTTTCCTCCGTTAGCCAAAACCCCTACCGCCCGGACTATCTGCATAGGTGTTACAGCAATCCCTTGTCCGAAAGAGGCGGTTGCCAAATCAATCTCCCTCCAATCGTTTTTCGGGCGGATATCAGGGCTTGTTTCATCCTGTAAATCAATCCCTGTTAATGTCCCGAACCCAAAGCTTTTTATATATTCATAAAGTTTATCCACACCAAGTTTCTTTCCCGCAAACACCATACCGGTATTATCTGAATGGATAATTGCATCAGTCATCGAAAGCTCTTTTTGGTATTGATTATTCCAAGTGCGTATTGTATACCCTGAAATTTGCACCGGGCCCGAGCAGTTATCACATTTAGTATCAGGTTTTACCAGGTTCTCATTAAGCGCCGCTGCCATCACCAAAACCTTAAAGGTAGAACCGGGCTCATATGAATCGGCCACAATCGGGTTTTTAAAATATTCTTTTGGGAACGAGGCAAAATCACCCGGATCATAGTTAGGGAAAGATGCCATCGCCAAAATTGCCCCGGTCTTAGGATCCATTACTACCACCGAGCCGGATTTGGCTCCGTATTTTTCTACCCCGGCTTTTAAATTCTTTTCCACCGTATACTGCACAGTCCTGTCAATATTTAAAATAAGGTCATTACCTTTTTTGGGCTCCTTATTTAAGAATTTCCCCATTAAAATCGGCAAACCTCTGGCATCTTTTTCTTCGGTTAAAATCCCCCCTACACCTTTTAGCTGCCCGTTATAAAAGCCTTCAACCCCAAAATAACCGGTTTGTTTCCCCATTGCGTCCGCCCCGACAAACCCTAATATATGGGCAGCGGATGAGCCTTCCGGATAAAGCCGCGATGCAATGTTCTCAAACCCTATCCCTTCTATATCTATTTTCTCAATCTCCCCCTTAAGCTCAAGACTGATGCTTTTTTCCAAAATCACCCAGTATAAATCCTGTGATAATTTAGAGCGTATATCCTCCCTTTTAGCCTGTATTTCCTTATGGTCAGAAACAATTACCTGGGCTAACTTTAAAGCTGCCTCATCAGGGTTTTTAATTATTTTCGGTAAGCCGAATAATAAAAAAGAAGGTTTATTTGAGCCCATTAGTGCCCCGTCTGCAGAAAATATTGAGCCTCTCGGGGCTTCAAGGCGAAAAGAGACCAGGTGCTGCTGCTCTGCACGTACACTTAATTCATCAAACATAATTACCTGCCAATAAAAAAGCCTTATAGAAATCGCGGCAAATATAAAAATATAAACAACTTTTAAGAATTTAAACCTCATGAAGACGCCTTAACTTGTTATATTCTTTCACAAGTCAGCGCAGGGAAGCAAGGTTCCGGGAATTTAGATATTGGAAAGTCTTGACGCTCCCAAACCCTAGAATGGTAGCCCTTTTCTCTAACGCATTTAACGAAGATTCCTCTGCTATTACATTCTCTAAAACCTGGTTCTCAAGCTCCAAGCGTGCCTGGGCCTCTTTTAAGCCTTGTATCTTATCCCCATAAGTAGACAGGCGGTTAACTGTCCATAGCTCCAGGAATATGAGTGCCAAAACAAACACCACAGCAATTTTTAATAGTCTCTTTGCTTTTGTTTTAGGGCTTTTCTTTTCTTCTTGTCTTAAATATTTCATGGGCAGTAAAACTATTTTTACCTAATCGGTGCAAACCATAATCTCAATAAAAACTTAATGAATATCATCTTTTTCTCCTTTCGCAAACGTATCAACTAACTTTTTCCAACTACCCGGGTCCCAAACCTCAAAATGGTCTCCGGTCCCAACCAATACAACCTCATCTTGAAGCTTGGCATACAAAAGAAGCGGCTTTGGAATAACAAACCTACCTTGGCTATCAAGCCCTACCTCTTCTGCTGCCGAAAATAAATACCTTCTTAAATCCCGTGCCTCTCTCTCTGTTGCCGAAACCTCCATTTGTTTACCGGCCTCCTTTTCCCAACCTGAGACAGGGAAACCCCAGATACACCATTCAAACCCACGGCTCAATACCAAACTGTTTCCCTCAAGTTTCTGCCTAAATTTCTTAGGTAAAACTATCCTGCCTTGCCCGGTAAACTTTATGTGGTATTCACCCAAAAACACCGTGATTTGTCTTTCTGGGCAGCCCCAAACTATTCGCTTTCACTCAAGTTCAGGGTTTTAATATCATTGTGACGGAAAGATGCACCGCATGGTGCGTCTCACCGTTTTTCACCATCTATAACCATATTGAACCATTTTTTACAGCGCGTCAACCCCTCATTTACATTCGGGGTTGACCCTGAGTTTACCGAAGGGTCAAGGGGTAATTTTCACGGTAGGATATTCTATTCCCTGGGAGTTAGTACAGCAAACACTCCTCCACCATCAGACAAGGCCGAAAGTTTAGAGCCATCAATCTTTGTCTCATATTCCACCCATCCATTTTTCCCCTCATCAAACCTGGCAATCTTACTATCCTGGGAAGGAGCTTCAGCCTGCTCAATGGAAACTGCCCCAGGATATAAACTCTTTGCTTCCGGAGTATTTATACCATACACCTTACCGACTACAACTTTCCCGTCCGGCAGCTTTGGGGCACCGGACAAATCATTAATAATAGTAAACTTAAGCAGCGATAAATCCCCTGCCGAGGAGCTAAGTTTGTAGGTTAAATGCCCGTCCCCGGAGGCTAAAACACCCAAGGCTACATCAGGTTTCTGTAGGTGCCACTGGGTAACCATCCGGTATGCTAAATTCCCTTTCCTGATATGTAAAGTTAGCGTCCCGTTTTCTACATCTTTATCATACTTGCAGACATTTTTACTGCAGGTGCCAAACAAAATTTCCTGTTCATATTCACCTTTTCGGTCATCGGTTTTAATCGTCCCCATAACCCCCCGGTCGATCCCTTCCGAGGTATAGGCTAGTTCATAGGAAATATTGTCGTAAGAAGCAGTCCGTTTGATACGTAATACCAGGGCATTGCCGTCCCTCCGGGGTAAAAGCAAAGCATATGGCCCTTCGGCATCAAAAGGCAGGTCAACCTCTTCTGCCACTTGTTGGGAAGCCCCTTGGACCACAAATTTCTGGTAAGCAAAAAACCCACCCGCTAAAAGGAGTATCACCAGGGAAATTAATATAAGGTTTGTTTTGTTCCCAAGGAGGTTTTTCAACTATGTGCCTTTTCTAATATAAATTTATCATGTCTTTGTGGAACTTGCATTAAATACTTTCCGGTAAAACAGCTGGCACAAAGCGAGGCGTCGGCTGTATCCACCCCTAAATGACACTCACGTATAATGGGTGGAGCGCTTATCAGAACATGCACCTCTTTCGCCCCTGCTTCCCAAAATAGGTTGATCGTTCTTGCTGTCGTAGTCCCCCTCACAATACTGTCGTCGACAACTATAACCCTCTTCCCATCGACCTCTTCCGGTAAAACACCATATTTCCCCTTGGCCTTCTCTTCCCGCATCCTCTGGGAAGGCTCAATAAAGGTTCTTCCCAACCACCTATTCCGCACCAGTGCCCCATTAAGCGAAATTCCAGAGGCTTCTGCGTATCCCTCGGCAATCGGCCAGGCAGTTTCCGGAACAGGTACTACCAAATCTGCCTTCAGGGGATGCTCTTTGGCTAATAATCGTCCCATCTGACGCCGGGCATCCCTTACTCTTTTCCCAAGGTGAATACTTAAAGGGTCACTGAAATAATAAAATTCAAAGCTACACAAAGATTCCTGTTCCTTTCCTAAACTATCCCGACTTATCCCTTCCCGATCAACAACAATAATCTCACCGTTTTCTACTTCTTTTAAAAATTTTCCCCCCACCCTATCCAAGGCATTTGTTTCCGAAGCAAACATATGTCCACTACCATTAACTTTACCCAAAGATAACGGCCAAAAACCCCGGGGATCCCTTACTCCGATTAGAGAATCTTTGGTTGCAATTATAAAACTGTAGGCACCTTCAAATCGGGGAGCAGCAGCCTTAATCTTCTCCACAAAAGTATGCCCTGGCGAGCAGGCAATAAGTCTGGCAATTACTTCGCTGTCGGAGGTTGATTCAAAGTTTTCCCCGCGAGCCTCCAAATCATCTTTCAAATATTGAGCATTAAAGATATTTCCGTTGTGCACAAAAGCAAAGGGGCCTAAGTCGGAGTCCAAAAGAAACGGTTGGGCATTGCTTATAGAGGGGCCTCCTGTTGTACCATACCGATTGTGCCCTACACCGATATCGCCCCGTAACGGCTTGATATTCTCTTCATTAAAAACATTGTACACAAGCCCCGGTCCTTTTCGAAGAAGTGGTGTCCCATACTCATTAAACACACACATCCCGCTATTTTGCTGTCCACGGTTTTGTAAAGCAATCAGGGCGTAATAGATATCAGAGCTGACAGAAGATTTAGGTGAATAGACACCAGTTATACCGCACTCATGTTGAGGAGACTCTAAACCCATATTATTATCTTTAAAAAAACTAACCTAACCGCGAGGAGATTTCTTGAGAAAGATTTCCAATCTTTATCCTTTCCTGCTTAGCAGTGTCTCTGTCCCTTATTGTGACTGTATCATCTTCCAGAGTTTGGAAGTCAACAGTAATACAAAAAGGTGTTCCGATCTCGTCTTGGGTAGCGTATCTTCCGCCAATATTTCCCCTCTCATCCCAGGCTACCATGAAATCTTTTTGCAGGTCAATATACACTTTATGTGCTTTCCCTACCAATTCAGGTTTATTTGCTAGTAATGGGAAAATTGCTGCCTTGTAAGGTGCAAGTTTCGGGTGGAGTTTTAACACTGCCCCTTTTTCCCCTTCGCTGTAAGCGTCAAGCAGGAAAAACAGCAATGACCTGTCAACCCCTGCCGAAGTTTCAATATCCCAGGGAATAAACTTCTCATCAGTTTCTGGATCTATGTAGTGCATGTCCTGGCCGCTAAACTGCTGGTGCCGGGATAAGTCCCAATCACCCCGGTGGTGGATACCCATAAACTCTGCCCAACCCCAGGGGGCTTGGTATTCTATATCGGTAGCCATCCTGGCATAATGGGCCCGTTTTTCAGGGGTATGGTCGGCAAATCTTAGGTTGTCCTTTTTCATACCCAACCCGATATACCAATCCATGCGGTTTTCCTTCCAATACTCAAACCACTTTTTTCCCTCTTCCTCATCGGGCTTAATATAAAACTGAACCTCCATTTGCTCAAACTCCCTCGAGCGGAAAGTAAAGTTCCCCGGAGTAATCTCATTCCGGAAAGCTTTACCAATCTGGGCAATCCCAAAGGGGAGTTTAATCCTTGTAGAATTTAATACGTTTTTAAAATTAACATGTACCCCGTTGGTAATTTCACCGCGCAGATAAATCTCCTGCTGTTGCCCTTCAATTACTCCTAAATAAGCTTTGACTAAAAGGTTAAAAGTCTGAGGCTCTGTCCATTCAACCCCCCCACCACCCCAATCAGGTAATTGCTTATGCATATTCTCATGAGAATTTATTTCCCCCGGTTGATCCGCTCTAAACCGCTGATGGCAAATTTTACACTCAATCAAGGGGTCTGTAAAAGCCTCCACATGCCCCGATGCTTCCCAGGCTTTGGGGTTCATCATGATGGCAGCATCAGCGCCAACAATGTCATTCCTAAGCTGCACCATATCCTTCCACCAAACATCTTTAATATTTTTCTTCAGAAGTGACCCCAAGGGACCGTAGTCCCAAGTTCCGGCCAACCCGCCATAAATCTCCGACCCGGGATATATAAAACCTCTCCTTTTACAAAGAGCCACAACCTTTTCCAATAAATTTGCGTTAGTATTCATAACTAGCTAGATTTACGATTTATGATTAAAGACTTAAGACAGCTTGCTGTCGCAAGGTCTTGCGAACTTGAGAGCAAGTTCTTAAGAATTATTCGTAAATCTTAAATCACTTTCTAAGTTTATTCAAAACCTCCATGCTTCTAAGCTTCCCCTCCAGTACCTTCTCTATATAATATCTTAATATTCTCTCTACTTCCAGAGCCTGGTCTGGTTTTAGCTCGACCTTAGCAATCTCCTCCCAGCTTTCACTTTGCAGTTTCTCTAAAATTACTCTAATCCCCATAGTCCTTTCTAACCCCTCTAATCCTTCTAAGCTAAAGAATCCTAAAACACTTAGAATCTTTACCTCAAAGGCCCGGATAAAAATCTGCCTGGAGTTCCTTTCCAAAAGATGCAGTGCCGTAGCCAATAAATTATAAGCGGCAGGGTTGGACTGTTCCTCCGGCAATAGTCTTTCAGCAACTTCCACCAAATGCGAGGCATAGGATAAGAGTGTCAGGTCGCTCTTGATTTTGGGAAAAGTTTCCAAAGACTGCGCTTCAGTTAAAATTGCCAAACTTTTACCCTGAAAAACTTGCAGCTTAACTTTATTAAGAAGTTCTACGTTCCCCCCACGCCGGGAGGTAATCCTTCTTACCCCCTTAGCCACAACCTTAATCTTCCCTTTATATGGGGTAATGATCGTCAAAATCCTGTCCGCCTCGCCAAAGTTCGACCTTCTTACAATAATCCCTTCTGTTGTTACCACAGCCATAGCTAATAAATTATACTACCTCTTAATTGCCCGCTTGAAACAAAGGCTATTAAAAATTTCTACATCCATTCGGCATTGATGCAGAGAGCGTTAAAAAATCAAGCATGAGGAAACAGGGGGAAACGGGTACTGACCCTGCACTATACAGTGCGGGGGAATACCCGAGGGGGCAAGCCCCCGTTGACGAAATGCGAAGATTTTAGCTCGAACATCACTGCCAGGAGTTTCTGGTGACTCTTTGCGGCCAAAGAGTCACAAAATTAGAAATTAAGATTAAATTCCTTATCTGATGTAAGATCGAATTCAGCCTTAGTAGAGCCATTAACCTTAACAATATAGTGATGGTCTTTGGCCCCCGGTTGTTTTTGGATTAACAAAGGCAGACTCTTCCCCTGAGCTTTCACGGAGGAAGTATACTCAAAAGATAATGTCCTTGAGTTTTGCGGCCTAACCTGGATGAAAGCGTCAAAATATGTCTTTCCCAACTTTTCATCTTCCAGGGTATTAACCGGATCGTCAGACCCCTTGGAAGATACCAGCTTACTGCCCTTGGGAACATAAACCCTTACATAATCCCGAAGTATCCCATTAAGCCAGGTATTAAAGGGCTGTGGGTTTTTATATTCTATAGTCACCTTGTTACTGACATTCCCTGAAGAATCTACCTTAATTTCATAAACCACCTTTTCCTCCACATAAAGGTTAGACTTTCCTCCGGCAAAGTTAGCATCATTTATGTGCAGGTAATCACCCTCAAAAGCCTGGATTTGGCCGGTCCAGTTTAATTTACTCATTGCTGCCTGGGTCCTTAGGTTATGCATGAAAAACATAATGTGCTTATCATTGGCAAGCCTAACCCCCGAGGTTAAAAAGTCCGGCACCTTATCTACCCCTGACCCCAAAGCCCTCCCTAAAACCTGCTGCATTAAAGTCCCTAAAACCGCCTTTCTGTCCTGTTCACCTTTGGCGGCAACTTCCGCATAATGCTCAAGTTCATAGACCACATTGGGGCAATTACATCTTGGGTCTTTTTCGGCGCTGTAATTTGTGCCATATACCTCCACCGGCCCGGTGATAGCAATTAGCTCTTCCACCACCTGGGTATCAATAGTGATAATCCCGTCAAATGGAAGCCCTCCCCCTAAAAGGGAATACATCCTCTCAAACTCGGAGGCTGCAGTGGGTAAGTCCGGGGAAATATTAGAATCCCTCATAGACCAGGCAGACCGGGGCTTACCTGTCACCTCAGGCAAATACTTTACAATCGGCGCCGGGGGAGTCAACGGACATATTTTAGACTCACAGGTTGCAAGAAGCCTTTCATCCAACCTGTAAATATCATCTGAAACCGAGGTTGAAATATGCCCTTTATCCAAGGTTAAAAATGTATAGGCTGTTATAAACCCACCGGTCGGCCTTATCTCTTTGTCATTTTGGAACAAAATAAGGTATGTTTTTGGCGAAGTCTGGCCCAAAGCGTCCGGTGCCACCTCTATATTTACCGGGATCAATCCCCTCAACCTCATCCCCTGCTTTCTTCAAGCTGGGAATCACTTTATCCATATTAGGCAAGACCTTGTCTAAAATTTTTATACCCTGGGCAAGTTGGTCCTGCCCTGCAATAGGCTGGCCGTTTAAGTTTAGCTCCTGCTTGTACGGGTCAAGGGAATTTACGATAATTTCCGCAGCTTTCATCTCCTCTGAGGCAGCAGATGCAAAACTTTTGGCGTCCCCATAAAAACCCCCCAAAAATGGGATAACCCTCAGCCACATAAACCAATTTAATGACCCATCCAAAGCCTCAACCGAGGATTTAGTATCCACTACACCCTTTTTTATTAGCTCCAGGTCGTTTTGTTTAAACCCTTGGGAGATTTGCTTACCGTTTTTTGATATATCTTTGGCTGCAGAATATACTCCCCTTGCCGGCAAATAAAAGGCCACCAAAAGTACAGCAATAATAATAACTAACTTTTTCCAGGGGAAACTGCCTACCCGCGTTTTACGGACCCTGACCCCGGACCTGTCAAAGCTACTGAGCTTTCGGTTTAAATTAACTAAAGGCATATTAGTTTACACAGCTCCCCGGCGCGCCAATACCGCAGGGATAGTTTTTAAAACAAGCAGGATATCAAAAATAATTGATTTACGTTCCACATAAGTGGCATCCATTTGAACCCTTTTGTCAAAATTTATTTCCGACCGTCCTGATGTTTGCCAAACTCCGGTCAACCCCGGTTTTGCCTGCAAAATTATTTTAACAAATTTTTCCGTCTGGGGATATTCTTCCTGCTGCTCTTCAAGCTCAAATGGGTAATATGCACGCGGCCCTACTAAACTCATCTCACCTTTTACGATATTAAAAAGCTGTGGAAGCTCATCAATAGAAACCTTACGGATAAATTTGCCGACTCGTGTCACACGCGGGTCATCCTGGATTTTATAACTATTCTGTTTATACTGTTTTAGAAGCTGTGGGTCTTTTTGCAGCATATCATGGGCGCCTACCACCATTGAACGGAATTTATACATCTTAAACAGCTTTCCGTTTCTACCAACCCTCATCGGGGTATCGGCAAATATTGGGCCCGGAGAATCAAGTTTAATAAGTAATACTGTTACTAACATTACCGGCAAGGAAAGGATAATCCCTAAAACAGATCCCATTAGGTCTAAGGCTCTCTTAAAAAAAATGTAGGTCATAAGTTTTCTACCAAATCCTTAAATTCCAAAATAAAGCTCTCTTTCGAGAACTTTTCAGCCCGGCTTTTACACTTTATCCGATCAAACCCCTTTTTGTCCAGATTATCCAAAGCTTCAACCAGGCTTTCAGTTGTCTGATCCCCGAAGAAAAAGCCAGTCTCTCCCGGGATAATACTTTCCAAAGCTCCCCCCTTTTTAAATGCTACCACAGGTTTACCCAAAACCTGGGCTTCCAAAGGGGTTAAACCGAAATCTTCTTCACCGGCTACAATTAATGCCTTACATCCGGCTAAAAGCTGCAATAACAAAGCATCACCAATATTTCCCAAAAACTCTACAGAAGGCCCTGCAAGTCTTTGGAGGACCCCGCTCTGCGCCCGCCGTTAAAACTTTCTGTTTTAGTAAATCTCTCAAGGTCCACAAAGGGATAAATCACACTTGAGTTAACTTTATAGACATCCTTAATCCTCTTCTGTGCATTACTTGACCCGGCTACCCAAATATCCACTCTTTTAGATGCGACACAGTCAAAGCGGCGCAGGAAGTTAAGATAAGGGGAAAGCAATGCCGGCACTCTCTCGCCGGAAAAGTTCCACAAAAAGCGGGGTGGTGTATGGCAATAACAAATGTGTTTTGTCCCGGGTTTTGTGATAATTGATTTGGCAAAGCGGGTAGTTTGGGAAATTACCAGGTCAAACTCTGAAAAATCAAAACTCTCAAAGGCAAGCGGATAAAGGGGCAATAGCGGCTTATATAAGGCCTTCCACCCGGGAATCTTTTGCAAAAAAGAGGTAATAACCTTTTTGGAAGCAAACTTACCCTTCAGTACTTTATGATTTTTATCATAAACCGAAGTGTAAATAGGGGCCTGGGGGAAGGCTTCACAAAGCCCTAAAAGTACCCTCTCAGCCCCACCCCACTGAACTAAATCATCATGCACCAACGCCACTTTCATTTTCTTTATTATACCTAATCCTACTTTTCCTTCTACTCCCTCTAATCCTTCTTTGTTAAAATACCCATATGAATAGCTATCATATCCCTGTCATGTTAAAAGAGGTTCTTTCTTACCTTGCCATTAAACCCGGCCACTGGTACATCGACTGCAACTTAGGCGGCGGTGGCCATACCAGGGGAATCCTTGAAGCAGGTGGAAAAGTTCTGGGGATAGACCTTGACCCGGATGCTATCCGTGAAGTTGCCAAAAACTTTGGGCTACAAGTCACCGAAAAAGACAGTCGCCTCTTTGCGCAGTCTGAAAATGTAATTTTAGTCCAGGACAATTTCTCCCATATCTCCCATATTACCCACACAACCCTCACTTCTCCAATTTCAGGCATCCTCTTTGACCTGGGGGTCTCCACTCACCAGCTTGAAACAGCAGAAAGGGGATTCAGCTTTAATACCGATGCTCCGTTGGACATGCGCATGGATCCGACTTCTTCTTCCATAACTGCAGCAGACCTGGTAAACGGCCTCTACGAAAAAGAGCTGGCAGATTTGTTTTGGAAATTGGGGGAAGAAAACTTCTCCCGGCCTATTGCCAAAAGAATAGCTGAAGCACGTCAGAAGAAAAAGATTGAGACTACCAACGAATTGGCACAAATTATTCTTTCGGTTAGACACCGCACCCCCGCTGACCGGACACACCCTGCGACCAGGATTTTTCAAGCTTTACGCATTGCTGTCAATGATGAGCTAAACAGCCTAAAAACTGCCTTACCGCAAGCCCTGGAAGCCCTTACACCCGGAGGCAGGATTGTTGCCATTAGTTTCCACTCTTTGGAAGATAGGATCATCAAGGATTTCTTCTTAGATGAACAAAAAAAGTGTTCGATCAAAATAATTACTCGAAAGCCTATTACGCCCACAGAGGAGGAAGTTGAAACAAACCCCCGCAGCCGCTCAGGCAAACTCCGGGTTGCAGAAAAACTATAAAATTATCTACTCTGTCATTCTGGCACCAACTTTGTCGAGTGTCCTCGATTCCATCGGGACTTGTCCAAAATCTTTTGTCATTGCGAGCCCCTCGAGCAACCTCAGGGCGAAGCAATCTCTGCCTAGCTCTTTTCTTGACTCAAATACCTATCAATAAAATCTTTTGAGGTTTGGAATATCCTCTGCCGGGTTTCTTCAACATTCGTTCTCCCGGAAAAATAGTCTTCCATTACCGGCTGCATTTTTAGCGCCGCTCTCCAAAGATTTACATACCTTATCCCATGCACATATTCACCCCTAGCCTTGACCCCCTCAATATAATCAATTCTTTCTTGCAAATTTTCTTTAAATATAACCCCATTGGCTACAGCATAAACAATAGCCTCTTCAAAAAAGTCCCCAAGTTTATCGTCATACAAATCTTTAATAAGCTGCTGATAGAAGCGGCCCGGTTCATCTCCCATTTTACCCTTCAAGAAATTTCCAGGTCTTAAAACCCAATGAGCATCTTCGTGAACAATAGTACGTACTATCCTTTTTACCGGATCTTTGTCCCCCAAAGGAACCTCGACAGTTATGGCATCTCCATTCGCTCCGCCCTGCACACTATAAGTAGGCGCGAAAAAGAGGTAACATGTTACTTCCCGGTCATGAGCCCCAACTCTATTAAATAAAGGCTCTGCCTGGGCTAGCACTGGCAAGGCATTGTGCTTTGCCAGCTCTATGCGAACTTCGGATTCTCTTTGCTTGACCACAGACATAGCGCTTTCAACCTCCTCCCCCAAAGTTTTACCTTCAGCATTCTTTCGCCCTTCAAAATACTTAATTGCCGGTAGCAATTGCTGATAACGGTCGTTTTCTGCAAACCCCTCATAAGCCCAATTTAACAACTCGGCAGTCTCTTCCCAGCTCAAGCTACGCCGGGCTTTTTGGTACTGCTCAACCGTTTTTAAATCTTCGTCAGTTAAACCATAGTTGTCAGTAAAATGTTTCCTTACTTCCGGAGAAACAAACGGCGACCAAAGGGTTAACTTATCGACAAAGTTAAATAGGCAAACATCATAATTGGTTCTGAACCTGATATGTTCTAATGGATCCAGCTTCTCTTTGTTTTGTTCATTCAGTTCTTTATCATCCATATTATGCAGCGTTTTTGTAAACTTCCAGAGTTTGTTCTGCCATTCTTTCCCAGCTAAATTCCTGCCACCTTTTATTCCCCTTGGCAACTAATTCTTTCCTTAACTTTTCATCCCCCACAATCTGCACTAACTTTTCTACCATATCCGTTTCTTTTTTCGGGTCAAAGTAAAGACAGGCATCCCCGCCTACCTCAGGCAAAGATGCAGCGTTTGATGATACCACCGGGCACCCTGCCGCCATTGCTTCTAAAATGGGAATGCCAAACCCTTCCTCAAATGAGGGCATCACAAACGCAAGTGCATTTTTATATAGCGCTGCCAGTTCTTTTTCCGTCACAAACCCTGTAAATATCAAACCTCGGGGGTTTGAGTTTTTCTTGATCTGTTCCCAGAAATGATGACTGGGGCCGGAAACCACCAAAACATAATCCGGATACATGTTTTTAACCACCTCAAAGGCTTTAATCAGGGCCAGGATATTTTTGTGGGGGTGGGCATTGCCGACATAAAATAAGTAGGGTTTTTTAATCCCGAATTTTTCAGCTAACCTCTTAAAATCTTTGTCCTTACACTCATTTATAAGCCTGATAAACCCTTCCTCTACTCCTTCAGGAGTCACTATAACCCTATGGCTGTTAGCACACCATTCCTTAAGCAGCTGTTTTTTAACAAACTCCGACGGTGTTAAGATTTTTTCCGCATGACAAACAGCCGAAGAAAAAACTTTTTTATATCCCAGCTTTTTAATCTTGTAAGTTAAAGGGTCACGGGTTGTTGCCCGTCTCATCTGGAAATGCTGGTGGATTAAATCATGGATAGTTACAACATATTTCCCTCTATAAAAAATCGGGACATTAAAATGGGGAAAATGTACCAAGTCAGGGGTTAATGATTTTAGTAATTTGGGCAAGGATAACTGCTCTGCAAACCCATACCACCTGAAGTTAGCAAGAATTCCCTTAAAGTTATCTTTGTAAGTTATCCCGTCAAACTCTTTTTTTAAGTGGAGGATAAAATACTCATTCTCTTTGTCCAGTTCCTGTAGCTGCCCGACTAAATTACGGATATACCTGCCAATCCCGGACTCTGACCATAACCTTGCATCAATAACAATACGCATCAGACACTCATCTTCCTTTTGGCCATTGCCCACTTTAAGTTAATCGCCAAATAAACTGCCCAGTTAATAAAAAAAGGATAGCTGCTTGCTAAATTTTTACGGTAAAAAATATTCATCGTCTCGTAAAAAGCGTCGAAGGCCCGTAACTTAGAGGCTTTTGTAGCGGTAGAGATATCCTGGCTATGTTCCTTCAAACCGGAGCTTACCCCTTTTAAGTGTACAACCTGCACATCAGGCACATACATAACCTTTAACCCCGCCCTCTTAATACGGAAACTTAGATCCAGGTCTTCTGCATACATCCAGTAATCCTCATCAAACAGCCCAACTTTATCCAACACCGATTTTCTGGTTAGAAAAAACGACCCCGAGATGGCATCTACCTCATGCGCTTTACTCATATCCCGATCTTTAAGATGGTACAGCCGGTCATCTTTTAAGAAATAATATAAAAAGCTGGCCCAGGGGGTCGGGAAACCCCTATGGTATGCCCAGTCCAATTCCCCGTCACTTTTTAATGCCCTGCATGTTGCTGCCCCCACATCCAGATACTTTTCCATAAAATCAACCATGAAAGAAAGCGTATTTTTTTCAACCTCGGTATCAGGGTTTAGGATTAAAATATACTCGTTTTTGATCTGCTTTAAAGCCTGGTTGTTGGCAGCCCCAAATCCGCGGTTGTCTTTATTTTCAATGTAATGTACTTGAGGAAACTCTTGTTTTGCCAGCTTAATACTGTCGTCCTCCGAGGCGTTATCCACCACCCAAACATCCAGGTCCAGCTCATCTTCTACCACATACACAAAGCGTAAACATTCCACCAAAAAATCCCCGGCATTATAATTTACCAACACTATAGATAATTTAGTTTTTCCCACTACATGCCTCCTGATAAATTGCATCCAATTTACAAGCAATCGCCGGATAAGAGTATCTTTCCTCCACCAGCTTTCTGGCGTTTCCGGCAATCTTTTCGTAAAGTTTTTTATCCCGAAGCAGTTTTACCGTCATATCGGCAAGCTCCCCGGAAGTTTTCCCAAAAAGGACCGTCTCTCCGTTTTTAGCGTCAATCCCTTCAATCCCAATATGGGTAGTTACAACCGGGAGTTTGGCTGCCATCGCCCCTAAAATCTTTAAGCGTGTACCCCCGGGGCCATAAAGGGGAGCTACTAAAACACCACTCTCCTGGTAAGCCCTCTTTACCCCGTTAACATCCTCAATGGCTAAATCCCGAAGCTCGATATTCAGAGAGCCAATCTCTCCGATCCTTTCGGTATGCTGGCCGGCAATTACGAGCTTTGCTTCCGATTCTTTGGCTAAAATCTTCGGAAAAACCTCATTAGCCAATATTTTTGCTGCCTCAATATTTTGCAGCCAGGCGTAATTTCCCATAAAAAGGACTTTTTTAGAAAAATGCAGCGGAGTAGCCTCCATCAAGTCCTCACCTACTCCGTTAGGAACTACCGATACGTCCAACCCCGGCACCAGCTCCTTCATTTTCTTAGCGTCAGCATCTGAAACAGCGACAACCTTGGCAGCCTTCTTCCAATAATATGTCTCCCAAAACTTTATCTTTAAAACATCTATCCCCAAGACCGGCTTTAAAAATTTCAACCGGAAATTCTCCACAAAATGCTGGTATACCTGGTATTCAATAGTCTGGTCCACCAAAACAATCGGTACATCGGTTTTAGGGATATGTGGGCTAACATAAAAAGTTTCGGCATGGATAATATCAAAGGTCTCCTCTGCCAACACCTTTGCCACGTCCTGCTTTTCATCCTCCGAAAAATTCCTAATAACTAAAAACGGCTGCAGGCTGGTACCTGTCTTAAAAATATTAGCCAGGGTCCATGGTTTTTGAGGCCTACTGAATACCTTAACCTTCCGACAGTATTTTTCTAGTTCGGGGACATACTGTCTTTCGCTATTATGTTTGATTAAGGAATAGAGTGTAATCTCATGCTTTTTTGATAATTGCTTGATTAAATTATAAGACCTTATCTGCCCTCCTGATGACGGCGGATACGGCAAATAAGGGGTAAGCATTAAAATCTTCATTTGGTCTTCTTAGGCAACAGAGGTTTAATATTATCAATATAATTTAGGTTCTCGTGGGTTAAATCTACCACCACAAGTTTGGGGGTTGCTTCCAAAACAGTATATTGCTCCATAAGCTCTTTTGTTAAAGAGTCATAATTTATGGAAACATAATGGGTTAAACCGTAAAAGTTTTTAAGATCCTCAATCGTGCGCTGTTTATTCGGCCAGCCCGGCCTATTAATCTGATACAAGAAAGCTGTATCACCATCATATGGCGCCAAAACCACAGCCGTTTTTGGCAAAATCTTATCCGCTTTTCTTCCCTCCTCTACTATCGCCCAATTATTAACCTGATATAAACCTTTAACTTCATTCCAACCAAAATAAAAAGTCAAAGATAAAAATAAGAAAGCAAACGGGATTGTAAATATCCGGGGTACAAAACACTTCAACCCGGAAACAAGCAGGACAAACCCCCGGGCTGTAAATATCGCCAGGGCCGGGACAATCAAGGTTTGGTAATAATCATGCCGTACATTGCCTGTGGCAAAAACTATTAAAAACCCTAAGGATGAAAGGGCCAGTAGATGCAGGATCTTGCCTTCGGAAGCTAACGGTTTGGCCAAAAGTCCTATAAAGAAAAGTACCGAGCCTGTAACAGTAAGTATTTCCCTCCCAAACCGGTCGCCTATAATCCATTTCCAAAAAGCAGGCCTAAACCTTATCCCGTCCCCGTTAAAAAGCCATCCTCCTGCCGGGATCCCTTCGGGGAAAAAACTCATCCAAACCCGCCATAAGAAAAAAGGTGTTAAGGAAACTATCAGAAAATAAATATAACGCTTGGGGATTGGCCACCATCTCCCCTCTTTGACACGGTAAGAGTAGATGATGGGTAAAAGGTAAAAACCTGCTGTAGGCTTAATAAGGAAGGCGCAAATTGTGAAAAAAATACCAAGCAGAAAAAGCCTTTGGGTATTTTCGCTTATCCAGCGGTCTACAAAGTAAAACATTCCCAAGCTGAAAAAGACCAAAGTAGGCTCAGGTAGTATTACCCTTGAAAAAAAGATGTTAAACGGTAAAACGGCAAAAATTAAAGATGATAACAGGGCTGTGAAAGTATTCCAGTGTCTTTTGACTATAAAATAAATAAATACAGTAGACCCTAAGGAGAAAATAATGGAAATTAATCGGGCTAACCTTTCATCAACCCCTCCGTTTAAAAGGTAGGAAAAATATACTAAGGAGTTATAAATCGGGAACTCAACAAAACGGTACCGGTGGGGATTTTGGGTCGGGTTATCCGACACCGCCGACATATCATCATAGCGGGGGATAAACGGATTAAATTCTTCCTGGTAAAAACTTCTTGCAACCGCCGCGGTATCCGCCTGTCTCCATGAATGCCAATCGGCTATCGGATTGTCAATTTTATACAACCTAACTAAAAATCCCAGTATAACAATTAAAGCAAGCCACAAAAGAGGGTTTTTGAAAACTTTAATCATTTTTATATCCTTTCATCGTTGCCCATGATACCCCCAACATCAGCCAAAAAATCTCCGCAATTTTCGATGCCTCCAAAACATCAATAAAAAGGGCTGTGGCAAAAAATACAAAGATAGATCCCAAAAGGCCAAGGATGAAAAGGTTTTCAAAGCCGTTACTTACTTTTCTAAAACTTGCCATTTCCTTGACCAGGATTAAAAATACCAACCCCAAGGCAAACGTTCCCAAAATTCCTACTTCCCCAAAAGACCTTAAAATATCATTATCCGTAGCCAATGTAATGGACGAGTATCCCGTACCAAGTAATGGATTTTTATAAAAGGCGTTAATGGCTCTGGGCCACTCTACATTCGTCCGGATCCCAAATGACCTGTAAACACCAAGTTCCGTGGTATTAATCGGCTCACCTGGAGCCGTATCGTAGGCGATAGCTCCGCTTTCGGTGGCCGAAGGCGTTGATTCTTTAATATTCTTCAAAAACTGCGCTCTGGAACTTTCCGGAACATGTTTAATGGGTGTATATACCGTAACCGTTCCGGGAGGGGGATTATACTTTGCCCCACCACCCCCCATTAAATTAACGGTAACCGTTGCCACTAACCTGTGTCTAAGATCGGGAACAGCTGCCAAGACTCCCAAGCAAACAACCATTAAACCTAAAACAAGCCACCTTTTTTTATTCAGCCAAAATATAGCTGCAAGCCCAATAAAAGTCGCCACAAAAGATACCCTGGCAGCCGTAAGCCCAAGCAATATAAAACTCCCGGCTCCCATTGCCAAAAACCCCAATTTACGGACAAATCCTTTATAGTAGAAAAACAACCCTGCAATGACCATCAAAGCCATAGAGAGAAAGATTGCCAAGTCATAATGGCCTGCAAAAGTCGAGCTAACCCTTGCCCCCTTTGTAAGATAAAGTATCAACCCTTTTGAAAACTCTTTATTAGTAGTGGAGACTACCGGAAAATCAAGCCAGATCTGCCCGAATCCGTAAAGCACCACCAAAACTACAGTAGCAAGAAAAGCCCAAATCAGTATTTTTACCTGCTTGACTGACTCAATAGAAGTTGCCGCCACAATAAAGAGCGACATATATTCTATCCTCCTTACCCAATGCAAAAGGCCTAAATGGGGTTGCACGGATTGGCTAACCCATATCGCAGACAAAAGGGACAGGCCTCCAATAACCCAAAAGAGTAAAATCGCCTGGTATATCGTCTTTTTAAAATAAGATTTGAGTTTCCCGGCATTTAAGGTAAACCAAATTAGGATTGTGATGCCGATAACCAGGTCTTCAAGCCTTATTGCAACATAAGTGCCGGGAATATTAGCAAAAGGGAACTTAGGGTAAAGCGGTATAAATACCACCAGGAAAACCAAAACCCAAAACATATTCTTTTTAAATACTGAAA
>LCEJ01000017.1 GCA_000997105.1 Candidatus Daviesbacteria bacterium GW2011_GWA2_42_7 | reverse complement strand
AACAAGTGCCAAAGCAATATTTGTCAAGGGGCCGGAAAGAGCGGTTAAGGCCATATCTTTTTTGGGATCGCGAAAATGTATTGGGTTGACAGGTACCGGCTTGGCCGCTCCGAATATAATAGGAGACCCGGATAAAACCAAAAGCGTGGGAAGAAGTATGCTCATAATCGGGTCAAGATGCGGGATAGGGTTTAAGGTTAGTCTCCCCATAATTCTTGCCGTGGGGTCGCCTAAGCGATCCGCCACCACTCCATGCATTATTTCATGAAGGATTGCGGATGCGACCAGAATAACAATCGGTATTAAAAATTCCATGAGTTAATTATACATAAATAAATTGCCATATTGTTAAATTGCTATAATCGAGGAAAAGCAGAAGAAGAGATGATTAATCTCGTTTTGGGGTCCAGAAATCTGCGCCAAGAGAATCCCAAGGAAGTCTTCTCTCATCCGGATTTTGCGGATCAAACTTTTCACTCACAAAGTAAAAAAGATCAACAGGCGCGCCTGTTATATTTACCATTCCGTGAGCCACCCCGGCAGGAACAAAAAGCAGAGAAGATTGTCCACTCCCGAGAGTTATCTTCATACTCACCCCGTTAGTCTTGGAATCTTTTCGTAAGTCCCAGAGCCCAACAAGAAGAGAATCGGAAGGAGGAAGGTAAAACACATCATCCTGAGAAAAGTGAAGATGCCAGCCTTTAATTGCGCCTGGGAGGAGCTTGGATCTGTTCACCTGTTTCAACTCAAATCCGGGAATACCTTCAATACCTCCATTTTCCATCCTTATGATTTCCGAGAAATCCCCGTCCTCACCAACAAAATTCTTAACCGGAACTATTTTTACACCTTCAATTGTGGGTTTTGCAGAGTAGTCCTGAGTATAAATATTGCCTTGGCTTTTCTCATCAATGTCATCCAGTGTTAGAGCTTTGTCCATATTGCTCAAATTATAGCATTTCGTTTTATTCGATGTAAACAGCCGGCCTTTGACAATAACATATTCCGGAAAATTCAGAGTATCAGTGTAATCGGTGTTTCAGATTAGGGAACAAATCGGATAGATCAGATTTATCTGGTTTATATAAGACTGATTCGCCCAGTTTTCTGAGTTTTCTGACCGGAATTAAAAGATGTAGAAGATGAGATACATCGGTTACACATTTGAAGTAAAATAGCTACTTCAAAGGGAGGTGAAAAAAACCGATGTACCATGTAGGAAATACATACAAATATTATGTTCATCCAAAAGAAGTAAAGATTCCCGGCAAATGGGAGCTAATCAG
Organism: Candidatus Daviesbacteria bacterium GW2011_GWA2_42_7; assembly: GCA_000997105.1. Taxonomy (GTDB): domain Bacteria; phylum Patescibacteriota; class Microgenomatia; order Daviesbacterales; family UBA10151; genus 2-01-FULL-43-38. The sequence continues at coordinate 10,967 of LCEJ01000017.1, read as the reverse complement.
ATCTGTTGGGAAGAAGTCGTTGTCAGATAAAGCTCAACTTAAGCTTGAATGGATAATTTTTTACCATACCGTAGGAAAAAGAAATGCCACTGATACTGCCAAGCATTTTGGTGTAACTCGTAAAACCATCCACAAGTGGTTAGCCAGATTTAAAGAAATCGACCTGTCAACGCTTGAGGAAGAATCTCGGAAACCCGCTAATACACGACGAAGAGAAATCTCTTTCATTCAAAAAGACAGAATCAGAAAGCTAAGAAAGAAACATATCAAATGGGGAAAGATGAAGCTTAAGAGAAGATACTTTAAAATTTACCATGAACATATATCAAGCTGGAAGATACAGAAGGTAATTGAAGATGAGAAACTCTACTTTAATCAAGTAGAACATCAAAAACAAGAAAAGAAGAGAAAACAGGCACAAAAGAATCCCAGGAAAAGGATTACGGAGTTTGAAAAGAAAAATATACCAAACCACCTCTGGCATATTGATACAGTCGTATTTACCTTAACAGAAGGAGGATACCGCTATCTAATCACCGCAATTGATGAGATTACAAAACTGGCATTTGCAAGATTCTACAAAACCCATTCATCAAGACAGGCTGCCGATTTTCTCGCGAGATTAATATACCTTACTGAGGGAGGAATTATGAACCTTCATCATGACAATGGATCAGAGTTTGAAAAGGACTTTAAAAAAGCATGCGAGGAACTCAAACTCCCTCAGTGGTATTCAAGACCTCATACACCAAAAGATAATCTAGTACTGGAGCGCTTTAACAGAACGATACAAGAAGAATTTGTTGATATTATTGATATTGGTATTGAAGATGTTGACGAGTTTAACAAAAGGCTACTCGACTGGTTGATTGAGTACAACTCTGTTCGTCCCCACGAAACTCTTGACTATCTGACCCCGCTTGAGTATATTGATCTACATCCATCAGGAGTGTCACCGATGTCCCCGTCTTCTACAAAGATTGCAGCTAGCCTTTAAATTTAATATAATTCAGCTTTTAGTTATTAACTATGGGAACTATAGAACAAAAGCCTTCAGGAATAGGTAATTCAGAAATAACAAGATGGCAGATTCTCTCAACAAAAAGCTTAGGGGAAATGCCGATCAGCACGGAGATAAGACTACCAACACCAAAGGTCTTAATGTTCGATTTAGGACGTGTTTTTCTTGACGCAAGATATAGAACTTTATATCAGACTGCATTGGATAATTTTGGGCTTCCAGCTGAAAAAACAGGCTTAGTTTTTGGTTTAAATGAATACTACGAATTTACAAGAGGAAGAATAGATGGACATGAGCTTTGCGATGCCTTAAGAAGAGAGCTAGGAATGCCAAATGTTACCGATGAACAAATCCGGGAAGCACACGATAGTCATATTGTAGGAGTAGTGCCAGGAATGCTGAAAATATTAGGGAAAGTTTCCAAAAAAGTCGGGAACGATAATATTGTGTTTGTAACGGATGCCTGCGAATGGCAGGTTGCAAGACAACAACAGCTTCTTGATCTTAGCAATTATAGAGTTTTTGCCTCAAACGAAGTTGGCATGCTTAAGACCGATCCTGAAGTTGTTAGCTCACAGGGACATAGAAGGAGTTTTTTTCTTTACGTCCTTGAAAAGTTCAACCTCCAGCCTGAAGAAGCTTTGCTTATTGATGATAGCCCAGAAAAAATCGCAGTTGCGCGAGCTTATGGAATTCAAACCATCCAGTTTGAAAACAAAGATCAACTAGAAGCAGCATTGAGAGAAAGGCAAGTTTTAGATTAGGAAAATTATATGTTAGCTTCATTATATGCTGAAATTAAAATCTTTTGACAATTACTCAATCCAAGAGAAACTTGAGCGAATAAAAAAGTGCTTTATAAACAAGCCAATTTATTATGATAAAACAGGCTACCCCTATTCCCTTTTCACCCTCACGGACTTCTATCCTCCAATGGAACCTTCGCTTATAGAAGATATGGCTGACCTTATTGTCTATATCGGAGATTTTGAGAACATTGATCTTATTGTTTTAGAAGCAGATCGAGGAGGAGGACCACTAACACATGCTGTCTCCGTGAGAACAAAAATTCCCTACACGCTCGCTAACTGGTATCCGAGTGGTGGACCTGGAGAGCTATCTGTCGAAGCATCGGTGGGTTTTTCCGGGAAGGGAACTATATTTATTAATGGAATAAAGAAAGGAAAAAAGGTAATTTTAATAGATGACCTTTTGAGCTCCGGAGGGACGGCTTCCGCTATAATCCAGGCAACCATTGGAGGAGGAGCCATTATTAAGCAGGCTTTGTTTGTTGCAGAAAAAGTTTCTTTAAACGGAAGGCAGGAACTGAAAAAAAAATACTCAATTCCAATTATTTCCTTGGTTCAGTTCATTGCCGAAGGAGGATACACCAAAGAGGTTGTAATCGGAAATGGAGAACTATACCATTTTAAATAATCTTTGTATGGTTTTTTTACTTAATCCGTTATGGAGAAAAAAGAAAAAAACCTAGGGATCTAGGATTATCAAAGTTAGGAAAAATTCAAGCAGAGATATCGGCAGAATATCTAAAAAAAATTCTATTACCGCAATTCTCACTAGTTCATCTGCCCGAGCCAAAGAAACAGTTAATAATTTCTCATGAATTGGGGGGATTTACCAAATCAATCCTTTGAAGACTTCTTAAAAGACTGGGAATATGCCAGCCAAAATAAGGAATTCAAGCCAAAATTTGGAAGCTCCGTGACAGAAACTGCAAAAAGACTCGGGAACATTATGGGAAAATTGGCAAAAGCTTATGAAAATGGAAATATTCTTTTGATAACGCATGGAGGGACTATCCGAGACTTTCTAGTAATGCTTTCCGAGAAATATAAATCCCTATTTTCTAAAAGAAAAATGGAGGGAATTAGAGAATGCTCTATTACAAAAATTGTTTATCGCGAAAAAAAAGTTACTGTCGAATACTTTGACAGTGTGGATCACTTGAAGGCGAAATAGCTTTTTGATAGCTAAAACATCTGTTATACTTCTTTTATGCTATATCTTATTGGTGGTGTCCCGCGAGTTGGAAAAAGTACATTAGCTAATCTTATTCTTGAAAGAGATAAAATTGCATATATTGATACTGATTGGATTATTCATATGCTTATGTTCGCAGCTCCTCAACTTGATGTAAAAGTTTTTACTAAATTTAATGAACAAGAATTTAGAAACAAAGCTGAAAAATTTTACCCATTCTTGTATCAATTTATAAAGCACAACCAACCCGTTGTGGAGCACTATGTCATAGAAGGCGACAGTTTTCTCCCTGAACAAGTTTCGACCTTGAAAAAAGAGTTTCAGTTGAAAGCCTGCTTTTTAGGATCAGACAAACTGCAACCGGAAACGCTTGTAAATAACTCGAGTAAAAACGATTGGTGGATTAATAAATTAAATTCACAACAGCTAAATGATTTATGTAAATGGATAAGAAATATGAGTATCTTTCTAGAGAAGGAGTGTGAGCTACATAAAATAGCATATTTTGACGTGTCTGCAAATTACAAAGAGCAAATAGAAAATTCCTATAGGTATTTATTAAGCAAACAGCCCCATGAGGATCACGGGGACCCCTAACTTCTCCACTTGATAGGAAATAAGGCCTAGAGTATAATAATGCTTATGGCAAAAATTATCGCAGTCGCACAAAACTACGCATTCGGCCCTATTGGTAAATTATTAACCATTAACCCATATCTTAAAGCTGCAGGTTACCAGATACAATTTATCGGAGAGGGTACTGCATATCAATTGGGAAGCAAAGAGCCTTTTGACAAAATTGTCCACATGGATACCGACTCAAAAGATTTTGAGAAAAAGATGACGAACACATTTAAAACCGCTGATGTTTTATTATCATGCATGGATATGGCAAGTGTAAGATTAGCTCAAAAAGTCGGACTGTATACCATTTGGCTCGATACACTTTTCTGGTGGAGAAATGAAATTCCTGATTACATTTTGAATGTTGATTGCTATATTAAGCAAAATTCAGTGAAAGATGGACGGAATATGCGCATATATGGACCGAAAGTAAAAAATCTTAAAAGCGTTGGCCCCTTGGTAGATTTATCTGTACTCGACACCAAGAAAAATAAAAACCAAGTTATAGTTGCATTTGGCGGAATGGAAGCAAAGGGATGGTATAAGGTAGGAAAAGAAACCAATTATCCTTTTTTAATACGCAAACTGCTTGAAAGGATAGACTTTTCCGAGTTTGAAAACGTAATAATAACCGGAAATGAAAGAGTTATTAAGCAAATGGATTCAAAGAAAAAAATAAATAAAAAATTTGTTTTCCAAACTTTACCGCATTTACAATTTGCTCAAGAGCTTGCAAATTCCAAATTAGCTATTATGACACCTGGGCTGGAAACACCTCTAGAAGCATTCAGCTATAATGTACCTACCATCTTCCTTCCCCCATCTAATGCAAGCAACTACATGCAGCTTAATAGCTTTGTGAAAGAGGGAGTTGCAACAATGAAAATACACTTCACGGATTACTACGATGAAATTAAAATGTTAAATAAAGGTTTCCGTAAAAGATTATCCCTGTACCTAGACCAACTCCACGTTTTTGAAAAAGACACCAAAGCACAAGAAGACATGATAAAAAGGTTAAATGAATTTGTTAAAAATAGGGATCTTCAAAACCTGCAGGTTTCCCGACAAAAAACGTATATTTCAAACCACGGCAATGGAGTTAAGGATTGTCTTAGAATAATAACAGATTTGTTAAAAACTTCCCGAAAAATTCAGCGCGGCAAAGCAAAATCTACTTTTTCTTGATCAACTAGTCTCTTCAAAAACCTATAATTTTCTTCAATATTCCTAATATTCTTAGTATTCCTAGCAACTATTTCTTCCTTATCTGTGCGGTAGACTTCTATAAGATAAAAAAGGGATCTTATCATGTGGTAAATGATCCTTTTTTTACCGATATCCTTTGAGATCATTTTCTTTCTACCATATGCTTTCGTGAAAAAACTCCAATATTTTTTAAAAGATTCTCGGAATAAACTAAAATAAACAGAGTTTTCTATTTGAATCAAATCGATATCAGGATCTCCTACGCTCACCCATTCATTATCAATAACTGCAGATACTTCCCATCTCGAAAGACGAAGGTTGAATTTTACAATTATATTTTTAAGCAACATGTCGTAATGAATAAGAAATGGTTGAGAAACGTTTTTTAATACATCTCTATAATTTATATAAAGTTCGTATGAAGACTTATAAATTTTTTGCACATCGACGCCCCGGAGCTTGCCGTAAGTTTTACCTTGATCCAACCTCTCTGAAAGAAGTCCCCGGTCGACCATAAGCCTATCTACATATTTCTGCCATGTAGAGGCAGAAGGCAAGTCTTTGATATCAGAACCTGATACTGTCTTTCCTTTTATCAATCCATAACCGGTCATGGAAATAGAATGAAGAGTTCCTAAAATTGTCCCTAACTCCGTCAGAAGATCTCTCCATTCATCCGGAGCAAAATTCTTTTTCTTCAACAGGAAATCATCAAGGTCTTTTCCCTCAACAAATTCCCTCAATAAATATCTATAGTCACAATTCTGGTAGCTTATGTAACCGCTATTTATTATTCTTGCTGAGGGAATACTGTGCTCTTTATAAATTTTTGTAATTTGCTCTTCTTTGTCAGCTTTCCACCATGTTTTATTATCAGGATATAAAGTTAATAACCAATCCGTTTTTGAGGTGTTTGGTGAAATAATCCTATAATTTTGATTACTTATGCCTCCGGAAACTAATTGAAATTTTTTGTACTTTCTGATGCCGGGAATTTTTTCTAAGATTTGCTTCATTTAAAAGTTTGACCTTGACTTCATTAATTCATTTATTATATTAAGGGTTGGTAAGTATCGTTTGTTTGTTTTCAAAAACTCATCATCTTTCATAAGTCTTGGCTTAGACACTATAGAATAAATTGGGTCTAAAAAGAAAATGGACAACTCAACTTTAACGATTCCTTTTTCTCCTATCTCCCGCAATCCCAGCTTGGTTTTTTTCTCTAAATGTAAAGAGATGGGTTTTTGTAATGAATCCTCATTTGGCTTTACTCTATTTGGATGATTAAACATTTCGTAATAAGCTGGAAGCTCTACCTCTTTAAGATGCTTGACTATAAAATCTGGAAAATCATCCAAGGTTGGAGAGATTTCGCTAGGTTGAGCTATCCCCGTACTGTTCCGGACTCTGTCAAACCAGTTATTTAGAGTGGGCTGATTTATCTCAAGCTTCTTACCTGCGCTTCCCCATTTAATCATATTATTTGAAAAAGGGACGTTCCACTTCTTACATAAAGCATTAACTATTGCTTGAGGATCAAGTCTATAGTCTGTACTATCAACGATTACAAAAGACCTTCCTTTGAATTCAAGATAATGCATCTGCTCTAAGGTTGCAGGAGGTTCTGATTTATAAATCGTTTCATCAGATAAAATTTCCCCAAAAAGTTTGTAATCTTGAGAAGCGAATGATTCCTCAAGCATCGAATCCCAACTTTTGAATCCTTTTAATAATGCAAAGCTTTCAAGATTCTTTTTTTGATCTAATCCCTTAAGTATTGCTCTTATTTTTGATTCGGTACTCAAGAGGGGGTTTCGTATGAGAATTATTGGCGGAATCTTAACAAGAGTTAAAAATCTTTGATATTCATTTCCTACCGCTAAACGCCTGCCCATCTCCTTTATAACTATGCTAATCTTGCCTGATCTTCTTGCTCTGGATTTTATTTTTTTAAAAATTGCTTCATACCCTTCTTTCACATCTTCTATATTTTTGGAGTGACGGAATGGTTCATGAGCACAAGTATTAATGGTGGAATTTTTAATAAACGAGGTCTCTAGAAGTGTCGAGCCTGTTCGGGGACTAGCAAGTATTAATCTTATGTCTAATTTTCCTTTTCTTATCATTTGGCTTAGAAGTCTAAAGTTCGGATCTTTTGAGGATTTTTGTTGATTATTCAATGTTTTTTTCGGTTCATTTAGACCCATAATTTTATAGTTAATTTAATGGAATCATTATACAATAAACTCAATTCTTAATCAATTTAGCTATGAAGATCAAGAAAAATAAAGTGAAACTTGAAATTAAGCTTCCCTAGTCGTAAACTGGTAAACAACCTATAATTTAGAAAGCTTTTTATTAATCTAAAGATGAATCAGATAATTCTTTTTCGTTTTCACTCTCATTATGATGTTTGCAAAGAAAGAGTAAGGATTATAAAACATTTTAATCCCAACATTCCCATCTACGCTCTTTTTGGAGGAGATAAGTCAGATTGGGAAGTAGTAAAAAAATATTTCCGGGACAGTCCTCTAGAAGAAATTCAGATTTCAACTAATGAAGACAGATATTGGAAATGGCTTCATCCTGAGCATACATTACGAGAGTGGTACCAACTACACGGGCACAAGCTTAAATTTGATTTAAAGATAGGTGGAGATGAGTAATGGGTGAATCTCACAGGGCAAACTTTATAAGGTTTCAGGAATATATTAAGGAATCTTTTCGGATTGACAAGATCTCATACGCATCACTTGGTCCAGGTCAAATTTTTACGCATCAATTCCTTGAAGATTTTGCATCCTTGTCTTTGGATATGACCTTTGTCGATCCCATTGTCTCTGAAATTATATATCCTGTCGTTGCACAAATTTTAAATTACAGTGTCATCGATACCGGACTTTATCCTGGATGGCAAAAACGGGATGAAGCTTTAAAATTTTTTAACTGCTGGTATGTTCCGATAAAAAAAGGTGTAATTGCTCAAGAGTTAAAGAAAAAAGACGGAAGACGGATATTCCATCCGGTTAAATATCAATTTCCACTTGAAGACATTATTTAGACTCCTGGAAAACTATTATTCCTTTTTTGCATTTATAAAAACAGCCCAGTCAAGAGGGTATTCTTTTGTCTTAAAATTGTGGGCTTTAAGTATTTTCCGAATTTTTCTTAGATAGGTTAAGGGTGTTTTTTTTGTTGGATGAACTTCGATAATAATGGAATTTACTAAATCGAGTTTACTTTCAACCTCTTCAATAACTTCGCACTCTGCGCCTTCTATGTCCAGCTTTATGAGATCTACCTTGCTCGCAATAATTTCTGAAAGATGAACTGCGGGAACTTGAACTATTTTTTTTGTTTTTCTTGAAGGCATATCACTCCAAATATCTTTTATAATCGAATCATCCCAACTCCATGGATTTGCATTGTCCGGATCAACGTACAGAGGTAAAATACCGGTTTTTTTTGTTAAAGCCCCCCAAATCACCTCAACATCTTTTATTTTATTTGCTTTAATGTTTTTTCTAAGGAAGCTCAATGTTTCGGGGTTTGCTTCAATAGCTGTAATTTTTGAGGAAGGAAACTTTTTCTTGAAATATATAGTTGCAAGACCAATATGCGCACCGCAATCAATTATCAACGGAGAATCGGTGTTTATCGATACACTGTAGTCTCCTCTAGAAAATATACTGCTGTATATTTCTTTAGCTTCAGCTTCATTTCTATTATAAATAGAAATGCCATTTATATTTAACTTGTTCATGTCACTGGAATTATAGCATTTCAACCACGAAGGCTCGAATTGTGAGGTAAAAGCTGTAGTCTTTTATCAGCTTCCCAAAGAAATCCCAAAAGCCTTTTTAAGACAGGGATTGTTTCTTTCATTTCCCTAACTTTTTCTTTCAAGTATTTCATCTTGCCGTATTTTACTAATAACATATGTAAACTTCAACGAAAGTGCTTGAAAAGGTGTATTATAATAGGCTAAATGAATTTTCAAGAAAACAAAAGTTTTAAGAAAAAACTTCCCACACTTCCTAAAGTTTTTCTTACGGAGAGACAGCTTTGCGACTTGGAGCTTATTCTAAATGGGGGCTTTTCTCCTCTAGAAGGTTTTCTAAACGAGAAGGATTATAATTCGGTCATTTCAAAAATGCGGCTTTCAGATGGGAAACTATGGCCGATTCCTGTTGTCCTTGATACAAGAAGCATAGAAGGGCTGAAAGTAGAGGGAGAGGTTTTGCTTTGTGATAATTACGAGAAATCATTGGCTGTGCTTTCAATCAAATCAATTTATAAGCCTGATAAGGAGCGCGAAGCGCTTCTTGTTTACGGGACAAAAAATAAAGAGCATTTTGGAGTTAAGTATCTCCTTGATTATACAAACAAATATTACATTGGAGGAAAGGTTATCCCTATAAATCCAATTGAAAGAATGGATTTTGAAAAACTCCGCTTTGACCCTTCAAGCTTAAAAAAAGAATTTAAAAAAAGAAAGTGGAGGAGAGTTATAGCTTTTCAAACAAGAAATCCAATGCACAAAGCCCACTTTCACCTTATAAAAGAAGCGGCAAGGATACATCAGGCAAAAGTATTGATTCATCCCGCAGTTGGGCAAACCAAAGAAGGCGACATAGATTATGTTACACGCGTCAAATGCTATGAGATTATTCAAGAAAAATATGCCGGGGATTTTGCACTTGTCAGTTTGCTGCCTCTTGCTATGAGGTTTGCGGGCCCCCGGGAAGCAATACTTCATGCAATAATCAGAAAGAACTATGGATGCACGGATTTTATTGTTGGGAGACACCACGCAGATCCGGAGAATGATTCAAAAGGAAACCCCTTCTACAGGCCGTTTAATGCTCAAGAAGAAGCAATAAAACATAGCAAAGAAATAGGAATAAACATTATCCAGTTTCCCGAGATGGCATATGATGAGAAAGAAGGGAAATACGTTAGCGTTAACGGGAAAAACAGGCAGGGTTCCTCTGTAAAAAAAATCTCCGGAACCGAATTTCGCCGAATGTTAAGAAATAACGAGGAAATTCCCTCATGGTTCTCCTTCCCTGAAGTAATAAAGGTATTAAGACAAAGAGTGGAGAGGCAAAAAGGCTTTGCAGTTTTCATCACGGGTTTGCCAAGTTCCGGAAAATCAACCATCGCAAAGGCTTTAACTGCAGCCTTAATTGAAAAGTCTGGGCAGAATATCACGTTTCTTGACGGGGATGTTGTTCGAAAGCATTTGAGTCGCGGATTAGGGTTCTCGGAAGAAGACCGTAAGGAAAACATTAGAAGAATCGGTTTTGTGGCAAATGAAGTAGTCCGGCATGGAGGAATTGCCGTTTGTGACGCGATTTCTCCATATGAAGACGTAAGGCAGGAGGTTCGACGGATGATTGAGCGCAATGGTACTTTTGTCCAGATTTACCTTTCTACACCTCTCTCGGTTTGCAAAAAGAGAGATGTAAAAGGAATTTACAAGAAAGCAGAGCTAGGACTTGTTAAGAATGTCACGGGGGTGGATGATGTTTATGAAGTCCCGAAAGATTCGGAAATGAAACTTGATACCTCAAAAAAAAGATCCGCCGCTTGCCTAAATCTTGTAATGGGTTATCTTGAGGAGAAAAAAATCTTGAGGTAAATTTGCACTTATAGTACAGCAGTACAGTCTACGGTACCAGGTTTAAGTGTTGAGATAAGTATTCGGCAATTGGCGAAACTAAAACTGCCGCAATTGCGATGGAGATCAGAAAAGTAGTAAAAGAAAAAAGTCAAAATGCAAAGTTTAAATTAAAAAGTAAAAAGTTTAATTTTTGAGTTTTGAATTTGTTTTGAACTTGTGTTAAAATGAGAGCAATCTTCAAGGAAAGAAGGTAAATAATGAGTGCCAAGTTCAAATACTTCATCAAATAAACCCACAGCTTCAACCCGTTCGGCAGGGTCGACTAGCTCACTGCGGGCAAGCTCAGGGTCTCGGCCCTTCGATAAAACTCAGGGTAAACCTGCGGCCTCGATGGCGGAGCTTATGAGTCGCAAAGCGGGAAACCTTCAAATCCTGCGCAAAGGACAACAAATAACCGGTACGATTAAAAAATTGACTCCCCGGGAA
>LCEJ01000016.1 GCA_000997105.1 Candidatus Daviesbacteria bacterium GW2011_GWA2_42_7 | reverse complement strand
GATGTTGGATGTTGGAGATTAGAAGATGGACTATGAGGTTGGATATTAGAAATTTGATCTTCTAATTTCAAACCTCTAACTTCTTCATCTATCTTCCCACTTCTAACATCTAACCTCTGATTTAATCCCAATGCCAGTTGTGTCAACAGAGTACTCTTTCCTATCCCTGGGTCTCCTGAAACCAGGACCAATGACCCCGGGACAATGCCCCCGCCCGCATCGCTACGCGAAGCGTTGCGGGCGGGCCCACCAAGTACCCTATCAAACTCTCCTAAACCAGTACTTAACCTTTCAAAATGCTGTTTTTCCACCTCAGAAAGATAGGTAATCTTTGCCCCTTCCCCTACTTTCCTACCTTTCCCCATAGACCCTAAACCCTGTACCTTAGACCTTTCTTCCACCTGCTCTACTAAACTATTCCAAGTCCCACACTCCGGACACCTCCCCAAAAACTGGAAAGACCGGAAACCACATTGTTGGCAAACAAACACAGAAGTCAGCTTCATCACGGGCACATCTTATCATATTCCCCCGAATTGATTTTTGTAAATATTATATGTACTCTTAAAGTAATGCCCAATTTCATCAAAGTTGCTGCACTGCTTTTAGGCCTCTTCTTACTGCTGCCGGTTGTGGTAAATCCTCCTGTTTTTGCCCAATCAACAGATATCTCCTCCTCCTATACGATTGCCGACTCCGGGGCACAGGAAGCAGACATCCTAATTTCAACCTCGGACAGAGGGATTGTCCGGGCTACTATCCCTTATGACAATAAACTCTTCGGAGTTTTACAAAACCAGCCTTTGATGGTCTTCCGGAGGGCAGACAATACAGGCAAGCCCGTGGCCCGCTTTAGCACCGCCGAGGTCAACGTCACCACCTTAAACGGTCCCATCACTACCGGGGATTATATAACCTCCTCGGAAATTGCCGGCAAAGGAATGAAAGGCACCCTTTCGGGGTATGTCATAGGGGTAGCTTTAGCTCCCTTGGATGAAAAATCAGGCTCCCAGATTGATTTTCAGCCCAAGGACCCCTCCGAACCTGTTAAAAAGATCACCTCGGGTAAAATCCCGGTAGCGTTAAAAATTGAATTTGCCGAGCTTTCCGGCGCCAGAACCCCCTCCCGCCTCTTTGATTCGGTTAACACCGCCCTTTTTGCCAACGTTAAAGACCCTAGCAAGGTAGCTGAAATCTTCCGTTATGTGGCCGCCGGAGCCATCGTTCTGGCAAGTTTTGCCTTTGGGTTCTTCACCTTCTCCCGTTCGGTTCCCAAAGCAATTGAAGCTATCGGAAGAAACCCTTTAGCCGAAAAAGCGATCCTTTTTTCGGTCATTATCAATATCTTTTTTACAATCATTACCGCCGCCGTCGGAATATTTGCAGCAGTACTCATTCTAAGGTTGTGATATGCTTAACTTAATGCCCAACTCAATACTATCCCCTGCCTTTATCGGGCACCTTTTGGCTGCCATTTTAGCTTTAGGTTTTCTTATAACCCTTGCCCTTTTCCTGCGGGAGCGCCGCAACTTACAAAAACTACTCAAGGACAACTCCTTTGAGAGTGTCCGCAGGAAAAATGCCGCCATACTCGCAGAGGCTTTAGAAAAGGCCCAGAATGTTGTTGAAAAGAGCCGTCTTTCGGTTGATAAATTCGAAAATTACTTCCAGGGCCAATTTAATAGCCAAGCCGAAAAAGCACAGCAAGCTTTGGACAAACACCTTGAAACCATACGCTCCCAGAGCGAAAGGGCCGAGCTTTTGTCTGCAAGCTACACCAAAGAAAAGGCTAATGGGATATTAGAGCGCTTTGAGAAAAACCTGGAAAGTTTTCTTACCCAAGCCGAGGCAAAAAGCACCCAGTCACTGGAGAGTGAGCTTGCGGCAGTAAGGCAAACGATTGAAACCTACAAAAAGCAGCAACTTTCTTTGGTGGATGAAAACATTGTCGCCATGCTGGAAAAGACCTTAGGGTTGGTTTTGGCTAAGAAAATATCACTTAAGGACCAGTTAGACCTGGTCTATGAGGCATTAGAAAAAGCCAAGGTAGAGAAGTTTATCCTATGATCCAACCATTACTCGATAAAATTCTCGCTCAAACTTATACCCAGACAGATGCCTTAAACCGGCTTCATGCCCTGAAAAACCTGCTGGTTGCAGAGCTTTTCGGCCGGGGTAAAAGTTCAGACCGGCAAACCGCTCCGGTTTCTTTGGGGAAAGATTTTTACAAGCACTTCAACAGAAACAACGTCTACAATCTCTTTGATACCCTGGAAGAAAAGATAAGAGAAATAAAGCCGTTGGTGATTTTCCTCCCCTTTGAACTGCCCGAAGAAGGTATGGCTGCTTTAGGACAGCGGATGCGCAGACTTTTTGGCAAAAATTTCCTGGCCGAGATTAAGCTCGATCCAAACCTCCTGGCCGGAGCGGCCCTAGTTTGGGACGGAGTCTATAAAGATTACTCCCTAAGGGAAAAAATTGAGGACAACCGGGAAAGAATAATAAAAACACTGAGGGAGGGAATGAAAAGATGATGGATACTCAAGAAGTAGGTTTTGTCAAAAGTGCCCGGGATTTTCTCGTTTATTTAGACGGGATGCCTACTATCAGGATCAATGACACAGTACAAAACGATCAGGGTGTCCGGGGGCTGGTCAGCGCATTACTCTCTGACCGGATAGAGGTTTTACTTCTTGATGAGGGTCAAGTCACCCCCGGCCAAATGTTCCACCGGCTAGGCCATAGCTTAAACATCCCTGTCGGGCAGTTCCTGCTTGGAAGGACTGTCAATCCCTTAGGGGTGCCAATAGACGGAAAAGGGCCACTTGCCAAGGCAAAGGCCGACCAAAATTCCCAGTTGGACAAACCGGTCCCCAGCATCGGAAGCCGGAAGTTTATCAACAAACAGCTTACCACCGGCATCACCCTGGTAGACACGCTTATCCCCCTAGGCTGCGGCCAAAGGGAATTAGTTTTAGGCGATGCCCGTTCCGGCAAGACTGATTTTTTGATTAACGTTATTGTCAACCAAAAGGCAAACGGCGTCATTTGCGTTTACGCCTCCATCGGCAAGCCGGTCGCTGAATTACGGGGATTACTTGACACTCTACGCTCAAACGGAGCTTTGCCCTACACCATTGTTGTGGCTGCCTCCTCCACCGATATCGCCCCCCTGATCTTTCTCACCCCACAAGCCGCTTTTTCCATTGCCGAATACTTCCAAGGCAAGGGTCGCGACGTACTTGTCATCCTTGATGACATGGGCATCCATGCCAAAATCTACCGGGAAATTTCCCTTCTTGGGGGTAAAGCCCCGGGGCGCGAGTCTTATCCGGGTGATATTTTCTATCAGCATTCCCACCTTTTGGAACGCGCCGGCAACTTCAATGAAGCCGCAGGCGGAGGCTCCATCACCGCCTTGCCTGTCATTGAGCTTGGGCTGTCTGATTTTACCACTTTTATCCCCACCAACTTGATGTCCATGACCGACGGACATTTCCTGTTCCGCTCCGCCCTTTATAACCAGGGGCGCCGGCCGGCCATTGATATCCCCCTCTCAGTCTCAAGGGTTGGCCAACAAACCCAAAACAGGATTCAAAATCTTCTGGCAAACAGGATAAAACAGGTTTTAGCCGGGGCTGCCCAGCTTGAAACGGTTAGCCGTTTCAGCTTCGAGCTTCCCTTTGAAACACAGCAAATTCTTCGTCAAAGAGAGGCTCTTGAAGAGCTAACCAAGCAACCGCCGAATACCTTTCTTTCACCGGAAATCCAAACCGCCCTTTTAGCCCTTCCTTTTACCAAGTTTGCGCAGGATAAAGACAGGGAGTTTGTTAAAAATGCCAAAGATATATTGGTTGATGCCCTCTCTTCCGATCCCCAGTTATCCAAAATTACCAAAGAAGTTTTCAAGCTTAAAAGTGAACAGGAACTTATTGACCAGCTCGATGCCGCCTCGGATAAATTAACTATCCTGACCGGCAAAATCAGCCAGCCAGCAAGCCAGCAACCATCTCCCCAACCCCCCTTACCTCCCCAATCCCCCCAAACTCCCCTATCTAAACCTGAGGAGGAAAAATAACCCATGCAAACCATGGGACAAATAAGACAAACTTTAGAAGACAGCCAGTCAATGAAGATGGTGGCCCAGGCTTATACCGAGATCGCTGCTATGAAGCTGCAAAAAATCCGCTCCGGCATCGAGAAAAACCGTAGCTTCTTCCAGGAAGTACTGGCCGTTTACCGGGTAGTAAAAGTTGCCGCCCTGAAGGCAAATATCGCAGAGGCCTCCAAAACAAAAGATACCTTAAGCATCCTTTTAACCTCCAATAAAAGGTTTTACGGGGATCTGGAAAACCGCCTAATAGAGTTTTTTATTGAAAACACCTCAAAATTCCCCACCGACCGGGTTATTGTCGGCACAACCGCCAAAGAATACCTAGGGTCAACTAATTTTTCCCTCCCCTACCAGGTCTTTATTCCCAAAGACGACCTGCCTCCCATGGAGGAAATGGTTCAAATTGCGAGAATCCTAACCGATTACCAGCAAATTTTGGTTTATTACCCGAGGATGCAAAGTGTCTTAGTACAACACCCGCACGTTGTCGACCTTTTACAGCACCCACCTGAATCTTTCCTGGAAAGCAGTGGACACACCTTCAACTATATCTTTGAGCCGGAAATACAAATGATGATGAGCTTCTTCAACGGCCAGGTTACCCTGCTTTTACTTGAGCAGACATTTTTGGAATCAGAACTTGCAAGAACCGCCGCCAGGCTTATTTCAATGGATAAAGCCCAGGTCAACGCCGGCGAGATAATCCAAGACCAAAAAAGATTTTTAGCCCGTGCCAAAAGATCAATCGACAACACTAAACTTTTAGACACCTTTGCGGGGTCACTGATTTGGAGGAAGGAGCAAAATGGGTAGCCCTAAAGTTGTCGGCAGCGTTAAAAGCGTCAAGGGGCAAATTGCCGAGGTCCAAATAGAATCAAAAGGGCTGCCTTCCCTTTTGGAAGTTTTAACCTGCCCCAAAGATCCGGACGTCAAGCTCGAAGTGTTCTACCAATCAGAAGATATCGCATCATGTCTAATACTTTCAAACCCTAACAATCTATACCGAGGAATGCTTCTCGCCGGCAGCGGTTCACAATTTAATATCCTTATCTCCCCTTCTATTTTAGGAAGGGTTATTAACCTGTTCGGGGAAGCCCAGGACGGCAAACAAACTTTATCCGCTAACGACCCTTCGTCTATCTATTCCAAAACGCCTCCTCTTTCCACCGTCAAAGGTACGGGGGAGATCTTAGAAACCGGAATTAAAGCCATAGACTTTTTAACGCCTTTTCTAAAAGGCGGCCGGATTGGTTTTATCGGCGGCGCCGGCGTTGGTAAAACAATCCTGATGACGGAGCTTATCCATAACATCACTACCCGGGCCGGAGGAAAGCAGGGAATTTCCGTTTTTGCCGGCGTCGGTGAGCGTATCCGCGAGGGCCAGGAGCTTTACCAAAGGATGGTTGAACTAAAAGCGATGGATAAAATTGTTATGGTTTTAGGGCAAATGAATGAAAACGCAGCTGTAAGATTCAGGGTTGCTTTGGCAGCCGTAACAATTGCCGAATATTTCCGCGACAAACAAAAACAAGATGTCCTCTTTTTCCTGGACAATATGTTCCGTTTTGTCCAAGCGGGCAATGAGGTAGCCACACTTCTCTCTACTATCCCTTCAGAGCAGGCTTACCAGGCAACCATGCAAACGGAGGTCTCAAACCTGGAGGATCGGCTGGTTTCAACCGAAAACGGCTCCATTACTTCCATCCAGGCTGTTTATGTCCCTTCGGATGAGATCACCGATGCCGGGGTCAATACCATTATGTCATTTTTGGACAGCGCCGTGGTATTATCCCGCTCCATTGCCCAGATGGGCCTTTACCCCCCGGTAGATATCAACCAGTCATCCTCCTCCACCCTGTCCAAGACACTCATCGGAGAAGACCATTTCCTGGTACTGACCCGCTTCCAGGAGCTTTTGGAAAGGTATAGTAAGCTTTCCCATATTGTGGCGATTGTCGGGGAATCCGAGCTTTCAGCAGAAGACAGGATTTTGTTCACCCGGGTTAAAAAGGTCATAAATTACCTAACCCAGCCGTTTTTTGTAACCGAAACCCAAACCGGGAGAAAAGGTGTTTATGTGCCAAAGGGATCTACCATTCCCGATATTACAGATATCCTTTCCGGAAAGTTAGATAATATCCCGCCGGAAAAATTTCTGTATATAGGCACAGTTAAAGATATCAAATAAGATCACAACTTTATGGATCCTCAAACAGACACTCAATTTCTACAAGTAAAAATCCTCTCCCCGAAAGAGGTAATTTTCGAAGGGCCTGTTTTTGCTGTCTCTTCAAAAAACACATCAGGTGACTTTGACATCTTGCCTCAACATGCTAACTTCATCACCCTTCTACAGGGGGTCCCTATCACTGTCAAAAAGCCCAAGAATGAGACGGCCACTTTCAACTTTCCCCTGGCAATAATTTATGCCAGCAACAATAAAGTTACTATTTTCACCGAAATCCAACTCGACTTCGGCCCGAATTAAATTAAGGGCAAAACCGCTTTTGACTCGCTAAAAACCGTTTTACATCATCGCTTAGCTTGTTATACCAACCTAATCTTCCGGATACAAAATCTTCCCAAAATCATCCCTAAACGCATATCAAGTATCTTGACAAATATATGCAAATATGGGTATTCTGATATAGATACTACATTAGTATATACGAGCAGACGGAAGAAAGTGAGTTAGAATTTCTAATTTCTAAGTACCCTAATTTCTAAACAAACCCCAAGCACCTAAATCCCAAATTAGACATTTAGTCGTTGGTGCTTCTTTAGGTTAATAAACATAGTTTGAAAGCTTGCTTGAAAAATATGTTTTCAAGCTTCGCTTATTAGGAATTAGGTTAATTAGGTCAATTCCCCACCATGCCGTCTGCCAAAAATAATTTATCAGTCGATCGCCTCTCGGATTACCAAAAGAATTCTTCCTCCCTTGTAAAAATAGGCCAGGCCGCTAAAGTTTTGGGAGTTTCCATAGATACCGTAAGGCGATGGGAAAAGGCCGGCAAGATCCACCCCGCTTATACCCCAGGCGGTACCAGGCTTTATCCCATTGAGGATTTACACAGCGTCAACCACAAGACCAACCAAACCGAAGAAACAAA
Source organism: Candidatus Daviesbacteria bacterium GW2011_GWA2_42_7 (assembly GCA_000997105.1). Taxonomy (GTDB): domain Bacteria; phylum Patescibacteriota; class Microgenomatia; order Daviesbacterales; family UBA10151; genus 2-01-FULL-43-38. The sequence continues at coordinate 3,256 of LCEJ01000016.1, read as the reverse complement.
AATTTTTGACCTCTTAGACCCCAAGTTTGACCCCAAAAAAGAGATTACAATAGGACAAAACAATCACCCCCACCCCAAACCAATTTCCCATTCCCGTACCCTTTACCCCGAAGTGGGACAAAGTGGGGCTAATCTCCTGAAATTCCTGAAAAATCTATGCAAACCTGGCAAAACAGGGCGTAAAATCTATGCAGGTTTAGCTTTGGCTTTTATTATAATTGTAATTACTGTTGCCACTCTGGTTTTCTCTTACCTTTCAAATCCGGAAGACACCAAGCAATTTTTCGGCGCCCCCTATCTTATTGCCTCCTCCCAAACGGTAGAAATTACAGGTAAGTCGGTGGAGGGTGGCGCTGAAGATATACGAGGGGTAACGGACGTTATAGAGGACGCACCCGAGATACCGGAGCGCCAGGACCAACCCAAACAAAACAGCCTGTTGCCACGATTGCAATTCCCCCAACTACCACAACTTTCCCTTCCTACTTTTTCTCTGCCCTCCATCTCTCTCCCAACTGTCACTTTACCATCCCTTGTCCTGCCAACCATTTATCCACCCACTATCTCTGTACCAAAAATCGCATTTTCTTTACCAACCGTCACCTTACCTCCGCCTCCCACCCTACCCCAACCCTTCGGCTTCGCTCAGGGCAAGCTTCCTCAAATTACTTTACCTTCACTCCCCAACCCGTCACCCCCTAAGCTGGCCTTACCACCCATACCAAAATGGGATTTACCATCTTTGCCTAATCCCCAGGTATCCTTAACCCTCCCCCAATTACCACAACTTTCCCTTCCTACTTTTTCTTTCAACCCCCCACAACTCCCCACTCCAAATATCCAGCTTCCAACCTTCAACCTTAAACCCTTGGCCAAAACCGTCCTGTCCCCCTTTAATTTCCTGGCCAAAGGGACGATAAAAACTTTTATACCAGGCAAAGCCCAAGAAATTGGCCTTCTGCCTTCTGTCCTACCCAACCTTGCCACTAGCCAAACCCAGACCTTCCAACCGGACCTCTCATCTTCATCAAATGTCTTAGCCGAAGAAACTGTCGGGACTTACCTGGAAATCAACGCCGATACCATTATCAAAGGGGCTCTTACTGTAGAAAAAGAGATCAACGGGGTAACAATCTCTTCCACTAGTGAGGGTATCGTAATCTCAGACGCAAAAACATCCAGGAAGCTTACTATTTCAGGAACTGCCATTGACTTAAACCAAACTATCCTTACTACCTCCTCCCCTTCCCTTTCAGGAATTAATTTAACTGCTGCCAAAAACCAGCTCACCTTTTCTACCGGTACCACAGGTACTTTAACCTGGACACCTACCTCATCAAATAAAACTATAACAATCCCTGACATTACCGATACCTTAGTCGCCAAAACCTCAACCGACACCTTAACCAATAAAACCATTAAGTCCGGGGATTCAAACACCAACTATATAGTAGTGCATCAGATACATTAGCAAAACTTAATATTGGCACAACTGGTTATGTTTTAAAGGCGGGCAGTAGCGGTGTACCAGAATGGGGATCAGCTACTACTGACTTATCTTCCGGAGTAACCGGCACTTTAACTGTAGCCATGGGAGGAACAGGAGCAACAACTTTAACTCAATATGGAGTCATTTATGGCAATGGCACCTCAGCTATTTCTGCCACCTCGGCAGGATCCTCGGGGTATCTTCTGGTCGGACAAGGCTCTGCTGCCCCTTCATGGAGTAGCTCTGTATTTATAAACACCACCACAGGCAATGTTGGGATAGGCACTACAACCGCTTCCTTTGCCTTGGATGTCAACGGCATAGTCAACGCTACCTCTCTTTACGTCAACGGCTCAGCTTATATAGGCTCCCAATGGACAACTTCGGGAAGTAATATCTACTACTCTGACGGTAACGTGGGGATTGGGACTACTTCTCCCGGGCAAAAGTCAGACCTTGGCACAGGCTCATCATACGGCATTGGCGGTACTGCGGTATTATCAGGGACCACTTTAGGTTCAGGGGTAGTAACCTCATCACTCACGACAGTGGGAGCTTTGGCCTCAGGGTCTATCGCCTCAGGGTTTGGTAATATCTCAACGGGGAATACCATCACTACCTCCGGCACCATAGGTACTGCTGCCAATACTACCTTCACCGGAGCAGGGGCTACATTCTCTGCCAATATGAATGCCGACGGGGGCTTGGATATAGATGATACCTTTGTAGTGGCCGATGGAGGGGCAGTCACCTCAAACACTGATACGGACTTCACCCTGGCAGGAGGGGAAAATGTGGTCTTAACCAATGCTTCAAACACCACGGCAGCTGCAGGGTTACTGGATATCAATGGTACGGGGTCAACTGATGATTCCCGGACTTTGGATGTCTCAACCACCTTTACCGGAACCGGGGCTACCACCTCATATGGGCTGTCCAATGCCTGGGCATCCACTGCCGTGGTGACAGGGGCTGCTGTCTCCCAGACAGGTTATGGAATATACAACACAGCCACCAAGACAGGGGCTGATGATGCTACCGGGACATACTCTTTGTATGGCCTGTACTCAACAGCCTCAAACACCGGCCGGACTGCTGCAGGTACGGTTTTAACCTACGGTGGATATTTTGATGCTACGGGGGATGCCTCAGGCACCACCTCTGCATACGGGGTATATATAGCCGATGTCTCAGGGGCAGATACTAATGTAGCCCTCTGTTTTGACTGTGACGGGACATACTCATCCTCAACTGTTGCCTCAGGGATCCAGTTTGGGACTGATGCCAACTCTGTATCACTGTATAGGTCAGCCTCAGATGTCTTAAGGACGGGTGATGGTTTAACAGTAGATTTAGATTTAATAGTCTCAGGTGGGGATATTACAGGGACAGGTGATGAGTCAATAGATATAGGTGAGGCAACTGCCAATGGGATAACTTTTCTAATTGATGCTGCGGCCGAGGTACTTTTGACCTCCTCTGCCCTTTCCCCTTCAACCTCTGATGGTAATGCCTTAGGTACAACCTCCTTGATGTGGGCAGACCTTTTCCTGGCATCCGGGGCTGTAATTAACTTTAACAATGGGGATGTAACCTTAACCCATAGCTTAAATGCCTTAGATATTGATGGCGGAGTTGTGGATTTTGGCTCTACCCCGACAGTCAATACTGCCGCTATCTATTTTGCAGGGGGGACGGATGTCGCTTTAGCGGACGGTGGGACCAATGCCTCATTAACAGCTTCTAACGGGGGTATCTTCTATTCCA
>LCEJ01000015.1 GCA_000997105.1 Candidatus Daviesbacteria bacterium GW2011_GWA2_42_7 | reverse complement strand
AAATAATAATGTACGTTTTCTTAGTTTTTCTGTCCAGCCTGATTGAACCAAACCTCAGCCTAGCATAACGGCCAAAGCGGATAAAAACGGGGTTTATTTGGGCTACATCTGAAAAATGGTTTGACCAGAGATGATCCAGGCGGGCAAGCAGCCATTTGTCATCGCGCATAAGCCCATACTAATGGAACCAGGCTGTGGAGTCAAGCCTAATTAGGGATTAGGGACCAGTAGTTAGTAGCTGGGGTAAAGACAAAATTACCCTAACTACTAACTACCAGCTACCAGCTACCAGCTACCAGTCCCAATTATCCTATTACAACAACCTAAACTAATGGGCTTATTTTTTAGCAATTAGAAAGAGGCTCTGCCAAATTGGAAAGTGATCCTATTCTGTGACAAAATTAATAATTTTCACAGGTACATACACAGCCTTTTTTATTTCCTTGCCATCCAAAAACTTTTGTACTTTAGGGCTTCCCAGTGCTATTTTTTCTATGACTTTTCCATCACTTGCCATATCTTTATGTATCACCAGCTGATCCCTAACCTTACCGTTTACCTGAACGGCAATAGTCACTTCCTCCTCTTCCAGATACTTCTCCTCATATTTTGGCCAAGTCTGCAGGTGGATGGACCGGTTTTCCCCCATCATCTCCCACAACTCCTCAGTGGTGTGGGGGGCAAAGGGGGTAAGCATTACAAGAAAAGCCTTGATGGTCCCCCTAGATACCCTGCCTTGTTTGGATAGGAAATTTAAAAACTCCATTAGAGAGGCAATCGCCGTATTAAAGCGCAAGTTCTCCATATCTTCCCCGACTTTTTTAATAACCTTGTTTAAAATCTTAAGTTCCCCTTCTGTAGCCTCGTCAGCATGCTCATTTTGCGCCAATTCCCAAACCCGGGAGAGAAATCGGTAAACCCCAGAAATTGAGGCTGCCCGGAAATCCCCTCCCTCGGTAAACGGCCCCATAAACATCAGGTACATCCTTAAGGTATCTGCCCCCCACTCTTTAATAAGATTATCGGGGTTTATGACATTCCCCTTGGATTTGCTCATCTTTGCCCCTTCGGCAATGATTAATCCATGAGCCCGGAACTTTTTAAACGGTTCCTCAAAGTCAATAAAGCCTAAATCGCGAAAGACCATGGTGATAAAGCGCGAGTATAAAAGGTGCAGAACAGAATGTTCCGCTCCCCCGATATACATATCCACCGGCAGCCAATTTTTTGCCCTTTTTTCATCAAAGAACCGGTCATTTAAGTCAGTGGTCAAATAACGAAAAAAGTAAAGGGATGAGTCCAGGAAATTATCTGAAACATCAGTCTCCCTTTTAGCTGGACCAGCACATTTGGGACATTTGACGTTGACAAAATCAGGCTCAGAAGCCAAGGGCGAAATACCGGTACCGGTTGGCCGGAAGTTCTCAATAAAAGGCAATTTTACAGGCAAATCACTCTCCGGTACCGGCACAGCGCCGCATTTGTCACAGTAAATTATAGGAATCGGCGGCCCCCAATACCTTTGGCGGGAGATTAGCCAGTCACGCAAATGGAAATGCACCTGCCTCTTGCCTAAATTATGTTTTTCTATATAGTCTGATATCTTCTCCCGGGCTTCGGTGGAACTTAAGCCGTCAAACTCCCCGCTGTTTACCAAAATACCCTCTCCTGTGTAGACATTTGTCTTGTCATTGCGAGAAATCCTGAGCGTAGTCGAAGGAGACGAAGCAATCCCTTCTTTGTTATTCTGAGATTGCTTCACTCCGTTCGCAATGACAGGAGAGGTGTTCTCGATGACAGTTTTTATCGGCAAATCAAACTTCTTAGCAAACTCAAAATCCCGTTCGTCGTGTGCCGGCACAGCCATAATTACCCCTGTTCCATACCCCATCAGGACATAATCTGCTACCCATACCGGAATACTCTCTCCTGTGAAAGGATTTTTAACATTTGTGCCTGTAAACACACCGGTTTTTTCTTTGTTCTCCTTCCGCTCCAACTCACTTTTCTTTCCGGCTGCCTCAATATAAGCACTCACATCTCCCTTCTGCTCGTCAGTCACTAGCTTGCTCAGCAACGGGTGCTCCGGACTAACAGCTACAAAAGTAGCCCCAAAAATCGTATCCGCACGCGTAGTAAACACATCTAAACTATCGAATGCTATCAGTGTCCCTTCCGATTTGCCAATCCAATTCCTCTGGGCAACCTTAATTTTTTCCGACCAGTCAATCCACTCTAAGTTCTTTAAAAGCCTCTCTGCATAGTCTGTAATTTTAAAAAACCACTGCTCAAGATCCTTCTTCTCAACCTGGCTGCTACACCTTTCACAAGCTCCGGTAATTACCTGTTCATCGGCTAAAACGGTTTTACAAGAAGGGCACCAGTTAACCTCAGCCTTCTTACGGTAGGCAATCCCCTTTTTGTAAAGCTGCAGAAATGCCCATTGAGTCCATTTATAATATTCAGGTTCATAGGTGTTAAGTGTGCGGTTCCAGTCATAGGCATTGCCTACTGTCATAAACTGCTCATAAAAGTGCTTTTCCGTGCGTCGACTTACCTCCATCGGGTGTTCATTGATCTTTAAGGCATAATTTTCACCATGGATACCAAAGCCATCCAGGCCAATCGGCTCAAAGACATCAAGCCCCTGTAGCCTTTTAAAACGAGAGTAGATATCTGAGCCTGTAAAGGCATACATATTACCTACATGCATCCCCTCTGCCGAAGGGTACGGAAACATCATTAAAGAGTAAAAAGGCTTCTCAGACTTATCCAGATCAGGACTAAAGAGCTTGTCCTCTTTCCATCTTTTTTGCCACTTACCTTCAACCTCATTTGGAAAATATCTTTTTGCCATATTTCAATCTTAACATAGGGTCAGCCTCAAGTTCAAACCCTTCTTAAACGTCATTCCGGCTTGACCGGAATCTTTCTTAGATTCTGGAGTCCCCTTCGACAAGCTCAGGATCCCCAGAATGACAATGGGGATACCTTTCCACACCGTTTTCACATACGTGTTTTCTATCACCCATGCACAGATGTGATATGGTGTATATATATTGAGACCTATACCCTACACCCCAAACCCTAAACGCTAGTCTCCTTCCCTGCCTGTGCAGAAAATGAGTTGACTATGTGTGATATACAAAGAGCTCTTGACACTGTTTTCACTTTTGTTTACACTAAGTGTAGTTCTTTATATACGGGCAGGAGTAATGCAGACGGATACTCCTGCCCGTATAGTATTTAGACTCAGCCTCCTACTTAACCCTCTTACCTAAAATTGCCTGCTTAAAACTGAGTCGCTACGCGCCTCGCGCTCCACGCTGCGCGTGTCACACTAAGCCCGCTAATGACGGGTGGCATGGAGGAGACCCGCCTGTCAAGAAAAAGTCTACCGTCTACAGTAAAACCAGCTGCGGTAGCCGGAAGGCCAGACCCTGGATGCCACTACCAGCTCAGGGGTTATTCTAGCCGGCACCAAATCTATAGACATCCCCACCCCAGTTACCCAAAACCTGCCCTTCGACTGGTTCCTAGTCAACGAGTCCAACTAAGGAAAATCTAATTTACTCCGTAAATTCGTTTTTTAGAAAAATGATAAGATAAGGCTATGACTATTAAGGTTGACAAATCAGTACATGAGTTTGTGCAGAGTTTGGAAAAACCGACAATTTCCAAAGTCTCCCGATTAATTGACTTATTAGAAAAGTTTGGTCACCAGCTTTCTATGCCCTATTCCAAAAAATTGTCCAGCCAACTTTTTGAGTTAAGGATTCGCGGATCACAAGAGGTACGGATTTTTTATACTTTTCATCAAGACCAAGCAATACTTTTTCATTGCTTTATTAAAAAGACACAGAAAACACCTAAGAGAGAACTAGAAACCACTTTGGTCAAGTTAAATAACTTGACAACTGCATAACATATATGTTATAAGTTAAACACTATGAGAAATTGGAAAGATGTTAAAAAAGAATTACTCAAAGACCCTGAGGTCAAAAAAGCCTATGATGCCCTGGAACTTGAGTTCAGCATCATTGAACAGGTTATCCAAAAAAGGCTGGAAAAGGGACTGAGCCAAAAACAGCTGGCCGAGAAAATAGGCACCAAGCAATCTGCCATAGCCAGGCTTGAAGGGGGCACTACAAACCCTTCAGTTGCCTTCCTGGCAAAGGTTGCCAAAGCCCTAGGCAGCAAACTTCAGGTATCAATTTAAGATCCAAAGCTGCCCTGTCGTGGCTAAAACCTACAGATCTAAGACCTATAATCCCCCTCAAGGCCTGGCCTTGCAAGACGTAAACCTCTATGTTATACCTAAAATATGCCCTCCAGAAACCGGATAAAGGAATACCACAAAGACAGTTACTACCATATATATAATAGGGGCGTAGAAAAAAGGCCGATTTTCCGGGACTCACAGGATTATTCTGTTTTCCTTTCCTATTTGCAAGGTTATCTCCTGCCCAAGGATGAGGAATCTTTAAATAAAATCCTAGTTGACTGGCGTTCTTCACCGGAGGAAAAGGAAAAGGCCAGAAAACTTTTAAAATTAAATAATTTTTCAGATGAAATCACCCTCCTCGCCTATTGTTTAATGCCTAACCACTTCCATTTCCTAATTCACCAAAACAGTGCCGGAGCCATGGATAAATTTATGAATTCTCTGGCTACCCGCTATACAATGTATTTTAATAAGAAATACAAGCGGGTAGGATCCTTATACCAGGAAGTATATAAAGCAAAGCTAATCCATACCGATGAACAGCTTCTTATAATCTCCCGCTATATTCATAAGCAGGCCTCAACAAACCCAAGTTTATCCGGTTCTGGCCAACCATCCTCTTATCAAGTTTTCATAGGAGACACAAAACCCAATTGGGTACACCCGGAGGAAATTTTAGCTTACCTTACCAAAAACTATCCCAGCTTCACATATAAAACGCTCCTGCAAGAAGAAAGCGACTGGGATCTCATACACAACTTCACCCTTGACGACTAACTGAAGTTTTAAAAAACAAACTCCTTATTCCCGCTCATTACTACAAGCCATCTTATTAGCCTCCCAGCAAGGCCAGGCCTTGTAGCGCAAGGCCTGGCCTTGCAAAAGGATGGCACTGCGAAAACTCTACCCCATTATAATTGACCTATTATGATTACTATTTGATATAGATGATCCCAGTTGTCAAGGCATTTACCAATAGTAGAAACTGTATATACACTCATGAACGGAAAAATTACTGCCTGGATAAATATTATTTTCCAATTTGGGGTTTTAGCCCTGGTTGTTGCTACCCCCTTCCTATTTTGGAATATTACCTCAGAATTTTATGAGATCCCTAAGCTCATCTTCTTTTTACTGGCCACTGTAGTTTTATTAATCCTTTGGGCTACCCGCTGGGTAGTTGAAGGTAAAGTCACCTTAACCCGCACACCTTTGGACCTTCCCCTGCTCCTACTATTAATAGTATTTATAATTTCAACTTTCTTTGCAGCAGCCCGGCCGATCGCCATTTTTGGTAACTTACCAAGGATCCACGGGGGGCTTGCTACCTTTGCTGTCTACATCATTTCCTACTTTGTCTTAGTTTCTAACCTCAAAACTGTAAACATTGTCGGGCATATTGTAAAAATTTCCCTTTTTTCCGGTGTCGTTCTCTCAATTTTAAGTTTCCTTTCTTATGCCGGAATAAATTATCTCACCCTTCCCTTTACTGCCGGGCTAAACTTTACCCCTACCGGTTCTACTTTTACCACTACCGCCCTTTTAACCTTACTATTGCCCTTTCCCCTCATTGCCATCCTGCAGGGCACCGGCAATGAAATATTGGGTGGAATGGAATATCTAACAGAAGGGGGTGGGGCTAAGTTTAAAACCATCCTCAATAAGATAGCTTTGACAGCGATTTTGGTCTTATTTGCAGCTGCTATTGCCTTAACCGGTTCTGTTGCCACCTTTGTTGCAGCTGTTGCTGTTTATGCCCTGGCCCTTTTTGCCACCTCCCCTAACCTAATCCAGAAAAACCTGCCCTATATCATTACCCCGGTCGTGGTCGCCGTACTTTTAGCCCTTGTCTCTTTTGTACCTTTAGCCGGCTCAAAAAACATCCTTTATAACCAGGCCCAAAATTTTCCCCGGGAGTTGCAGCTGCCTTTTGATACTTCCTGGAAAATTTCCGTCTCCGCTTTCCGCGATGCGCCGTTTTGGGGTACAGGCCCTGCCTCCTATCTTTTTGACTTCACCGCCTACAAACCTGCAGAGTTTAACAACTCCAAAGTCTGGAATGTCCGCTTTGACACCGCTTTTAATGAATACCTCCAGGTGCTGGCTACCTTAGGCGCCACAGGGTTTATCGCCCTTCTCTTTTTGACTGCCGTGTTTGTTTCAGCAGCTTTTAAGGCGCTCTCTTCCCCCCGCGGCAGTTTAGGTTTATCACTGGCAATTTCCGGTCTTACCTTCTTTGTCCTTCTGGCTGTACACTCCTCCACCGCTCCATTATGGATTATGGGAATTATTATCCTGGTCTCATTTATGGTGGTACACAAAGAGCTAACCAAACAGGTCCATATTGGCACCTCACCGGCAAGGCCGGCAACCCCGGTAGGAGATGGGTTATACCTTCACTTTGATGCTTTGCCAACAGTTGCCGCTTTGGTAATCCTTGTCGCCAGTATCTTTACCCTGTACCACGCCGGCAGGTTAACATTAGCAGACTACCACCACCGCCAGGCTTTGGGTGCGGTAGTAACAGGCCGTGGCCTTGACGCCTACAATTCACTGGTCAAAGCGGAAAGCTTAAACCCTGAGGCAGATTTATACCGGACAGACTTGGCCCAAACTAACTTTGCCCTGGCTAACGCGATTGCTGTATCTAAAGGCCCAACTGAGGCCTCCCCTGCCGGATCATTAACTGATGAGGATAAACAAAATATCCAAACCCTTTTATCCCAAGCCATTAATGAAGGGAGGATTGCCACAACACTTTCCCCCAACAATCCGGTCAACTGGGAAATCTTAGGGTCAATTTATAGGCAGATTTCCGGCGTTGCCCAAAATGCCCTAACTTTCTCGCTTGACTCATACGGACGGGCTATCCAGAAAGACCCATTAAACCCATTACTCCGGCTCACTGTGGGAGGTATTTACTACTCCGCTAAAAACCTTGACATGGCAATCAGGTTCTTCTCCGACGCAGTTAACCTAAAGCCGGACTATGCTAACGCTTACTATAACCTGGCAGTAGCTTTAAGGGACAAGGGGGATTTGGTTTCAGCCGCCTCAAGTGCCGAAAGGACTGTATCCTTACTTGACCCTAAAAGCCCGGATTATGAGGCCGCAAGCGGCCTCCTGGCGAATCTGAAAGAACAGATCGCCAGTAAAACAGCCAGTGAACAAACCGAGGCACCGGCAGCCAAGACAAGTTCGGCCCTGCAAGGCAAGAATTTACCTCAAGTATTGGATTTACCCAAACCGGAAAATGTTGCCACCCCCCCGGCAGTGAAGAAACAGTCTCAAGAGTAGAATTGACCTAATTGATCTAAGTACCCTAATTTCTAAATTTTAGACATTAGATCATTGGTGCTTATTTAGGTCAATTAGTAATTAGGTTAATTAGTAATTCTAAGTGTGGACCAGAGCGGAATAGGAACCTCTCGCTATGCTCGAGAACCCTGCGACCTTCGGTCTTCGAACCGTCAATATTGTGGACTTGCCGGGAATAAGAACCTGGCCTTCGGCCAGAACCTTGCCCGTTCGCCTTCGGCGAAGGGTTGAATCCGGATTTAAGTGGACCAGAGCGGAATCGAACCGCCGACCTCCTCAATGCGAATGAGGCGCAATACCACTATGCTACTGGCCCTGATTTTTAGATTAGATGTTAGAAGTTAGAAAATAGATTAAGAAGTTAGAGATTAGAAGTTGGATAATCCAATTTCAAACTTCCAATTTCAAGATCCAGCTTCAAATTTCCAACATCTAACTTCCAGTGTGGACCCGAGGGGAATTGAACCCCTTACCTTCTCCATGCCATGGAGACGTCATACCGGTAGACCACGGGCCCTAACAAATCCTTATTTTACCAAAAATTATATCTTTTTACTAAAGTATTCCCAGACTTCCTTAGAAATATTGGCAAAAGCTTCTACCCCATCATTTTCATACTTTAAGTTTTTACTTAACATTACAAGGAGATATGCTTTTTTAGGCACTGCGCTTTCACTGGCCCCCTCAACCTCTTTATCCAGGTAGACTATCCCGGCATCATGCCTGATTCGGGAAAGCTCCCCTGTTTTATGGACAATTTTTACCTCCTTTGGTAATTGGGCTGGAATCCGGTCATTAATTTTTGACAGGGCCAGAAACCCAATAATCTTATCCGAAACCGTTTTTGAGACCACTTGGCCCTTGTAGAGTTTCTTAAAAAAGGTAGCAATATCTGAAGCAGTAGTGGTAATGAGCTCATCACCTTTGGGGTTAAGGTTAGTATTCTCCATACCCAACTCCAATGCCATCTTCGCCAAAGGGTCAAAAGTAGAACCCCGCCTTAATTTTTCCGTTAACATTATCGCTGCAAAGTTATCCGAAATCCTGCCTACCCTAGTTAATGCCTCCTCAATCGTATATTCAATCCCACCTGAAACGTCTTCATAACCAAAATCAACACTGCCTAAAACATCCGTCAGGTGGGCCTTAGTAGCTGAAACCGTATCTTCCATCTTTAAACTCCCCTGTTCTTCTTCCTTTAAACCCGCTGCCATTAAAACCAATTTATAAAGCGAAGCAGACGGATATTGCTCGTTTACCGCCAAAGGATACCTTTCGTCGCCGGACATATTCTCGATAAAAATCGCAAAATCCCCCTCGACCCCTTTCAGGTTTCTTTCCACAATCTCCCGCAACACATTATCGGTATATTCCAGGGTAATACCTTTTGTAAAATCAAAGCTGTAGGTCTTGGAAGCAGAAACGCCGGAGAATTTAGCCAGCACAACTAAGGATACTATTATAATAAGAGTCCAGATGCCGAGTTTGGTATGGGATGACATAGTTAAATTAACCTAATTGACCTAATGACTAATAAGCGAAGCTTGAAAACAAAGTATTCCAAGCAAGCTTTCAAACTTTGTTTATTGATCTAAATAAATCCCAATAATTAAATTTCTAAATTGGGACATTGGGTCATTCTTTAGAAATTAGGTTAATTAGAAATTAGAAATTTGTAAAGGCCTATTTAAGAATTGCTAGCGGATTTACCGCAATCCCCTTATATCTTATTTCCAAATGCAAATGTGTCCCGGTTGACCTACCTGTTGATCCCATTTGACCTAATATTTGCCCCCTTGATACTGTTTGGCCGACTGTGACATATATATTTGATAAGTGGGCATAAGTAGTTTTATAACCGTTGCCATGGTCTAAAACAACCCTGTTCCCAAATCCATAATTGTCAGGCCACCCGGACACCACCACTGTC
>LCEJ01000014.1 GCA_000997105.1 Candidatus Daviesbacteria bacterium GW2011_GWA2_42_7 | reverse complement strand
TTTAATTTGTTTCCTAAGTTGATCTGATTTATGGTAATCACTATTCTTTCTAGCCTCTTCCCGTTGGCTAACTAACTCCATAACATTTTCTGGAACATCAATTTTTTTAGCAACAAACTCTGCTAACCCTAGTCCCAAAACCTGGTCCATCTTGAGCAGCGACCCTGCTTTAGCTGAGGTTGGATAATCAGACTTTACTAATTCCCATAGTATAGCCAGAGCCTGCGCTGTATTTAGATCATTATCTAAGGCTTCTGTGAATCTCTGCTCGTGCTCTGCACAACCAACTACCGGCTGATCCCAATTTCTGATAGTCTCCCTTAAGTTATTCAAAGCGTTTTGAGCAGCAGTTAAACTCTCCCAGGTAAAATTAAAAATCTCTCTGTAATTGCCGGTAAGGTATAAATAACGCAAAACTAAGGGATCAAAACCTCTTTTTTCAAGATCATCCACAAGGTAAGCGTTACCCAAACTTTTTCCCATTCTCTTGCCATCAACCAAAATAAAAGCACCATGAACCCAATGGCGTACAAACAGTTTACCGGTAACAGCCTCACTTTGAGCAATCTCATTTGGGTGATGTGTTTGACGGAGGTCTTCTCCTCCTCCATGTATATCTAATGTTTCATTTCCACAAAGCAAAGTCCCGTGGATTTTTCTTCTCCGGATTTTGTTCTACCCTGGCACCTTCCTTAATCTCATCCATTGTAGATAATTCACCGTACTTTTTACCAGTTTTCTTTTCAAAAGCAACTGTATCAAAATAAATTCCGTCCGTAATCTTATATGTAAAACCCCCTCCTTCGAGCTTTTTAACCAACTCAATTTGCTCTTTTATGTGGTCAGTTGCCTTGGGCATGACATTTGGTTTTATTAGATTTAATTTTTCAAAATCTTTTAGGAATGCATTTGTATAGAAATTTGCTATATCCCAAACAGTCTTGCCTTCCTTTTTGGCCGCTTTCTCGATCTTATCTTCACCAATGTCGGCATCACCCAAATTATCTCCGGTCAAGTGCCCAACATCCGTAATATTGACAACATAATTTACTTCGTAACCATTCGCTTTCAAGGTACGCAGCAAAATATCGGAAGTGATATAGGTACGGAAGTTAGCTATAGTGGCGAAATGATAGACAGTCGGTCCACAAGCATACATCCCCACGCGAGGTGGATCTAAAGGCACAAAATCTTCAATTTTGCGGGTTAAGGTATTGTAAAGTTTCATCATTTTTGTAACAGTAGAAGTATACCGTATCTTAACTTATGGAACCAGTAGATGACCAGGAAAATACACAACCCACTACTGAAAATGACAACAGCGACCCGAAGGAATATATCAACAGGTATTTAAATAGCCCGGATGTTAAGGAAAAGGTGGAGAAACGGTATCAAGTTGCCCGCCTGATAGATCCTGAAGTCACAAAGGAAGATGCCTATGAAGCGTTTTTAGGCACAGACGAAGCCAAAGAAGCACTCTGGGTATTTTATAAAAACAACCGTTTTGTTTTCAACGAACAGAAATTATCTCCTGAGGTCCGCTATAGATTTTCCCAATACCTTGCAAAAATTGAATCAATCAAGGAAAAGGAGAGTTTAAGGCGCTACGATGACATACTTTACCTAACACACCAAGCCTTGTGACGCATTGCTCAATCAGCTCAATAATAATACCATGCCTGCCATTCTCTAAAAATATTATCCGCCGGGGCCTTTTTTGACTTCGGTCCTAGTCTGGGCTTGTTGGACAGCCATAACTTGCTGCCTCTTTTGCTGTTCAACAACTTTATATTGTTGGACTTTTTGCTTTTGAGAGTCCTCTTCCTGTTTTTGTTGGAGGGTTTTTTGCTGTGCTTCCTGTCGGACTTTTGCCTGGGCTGCCTGTAAGTTTTTATTCCACTCAATGACTTTGATAGCCCAAGCCTTCCTTTTTTGGTCCTCCATCTGTTTCTGTTGTTGGACCGCCGGATCTATTTGGGGGCCTGAAACAGTAGACTGGACACCGGACTCAATAGCTTTTCCCACCTCATCCGTAACAGGCTTTACCACCGCCTCGCCTACATCCACCGCCGCCTGCTTTAACGCTCCGCCTATGTTTGGCATAAAATTAGTATAGCAGATTAATTAGTATTCTTTCCTTCCCTCCAACGCCCTGCTTAATGTGCTTGCATCAGCGTATTCTAAATCTCCACCCACCGGAAGTCCCCGGGCAATCCTCGTAACTTTCACCCCAAGGGGAGAGATAAGACGGTCTATATACATTGCCGTTGCCTCTCCCTCCATTGTCGGATTGGTAGCTAAAATAATTTCTTTAATTGATCCGTTTTTTAACCTGGGTAAAAGTTCCCGGATATGTAACTCCTCCGGGCCAATATTTTCCATTGGGGAAATTGCCCCATGAAGTACATGGTAAAGGCCGCAAAATCCAGCCCGCTCCAGTGCTAAAACATCCAGCGGGTCTTCAACCACGGCAACTGTAGACTTATCCCGTGAAGAATCGGAACAAACTTCACAAGGATCAGACTCGGAGATGTTAAAACAGATTTTACAAATAGTAGTTTTTTCTTTTAGGTCCACGGCAGACCTGGCCAAAGCCTCTGCCTCTTCTTTGGGGGCATGTAAAAGATGATAAGTTAACCTTTGGGCAGTCTTTGGCCCAATACCGGGGAGCCTTTCAAAAGCCTCAATTAAATTTTGTACAACCTTGGGGATTGTTGACATAGCGAGCACATTTTAACAGATTAGAAGAAGTACGAATAGGGTGCGAGAGATCCTTCGGCTACGCCTCAGGATGACCCCGCCTTCGGCGGGTCACATTCCGGGCATACCGCCCATTAAGCTTTTCATCTCTTCTGCTGCAACTTTTTGAGATTGTTTTAAGGATTCATTAACCGCCTCAGTTACTTTTTCCAAATCAACTTGCCCTGAGCCTACTTGCAGTGAGCTTGTCGAACCTGTCGAAGGGTCACCGGATATGGAAATTATCTTTTGGTCGGCAGTCATGACCACAATTACCCCTTTGTGTTCCACGGTGATCTTAATACCCGCCAGACGCTTTTGAACCTCCATCGCCTGGTCGCGCATCTTTTTTAAATCCCCCATCTGTTTTAAACCATCCATGAGTCCCATGGGAATATTATACAGATGTTAGATATTAGATGCTAGATATTAGATAACTAGTTCACGGGTTCGGAGTTGAATATCTCGGAGGCGATCCTTAAAATTTCATCATCAGCTGCCACTTCCACATTAGCTACTTCCTCAGCCCTCACAGGTTTTTGCCCCAAAACCGTGGAGATTCCAATTGACCGGCCTAAAATATCAGATAAAATTGACTGCAAAAGGTCACGGGATTTCGGGGCCTCTAAAATCCTTTGATGGAAAGAGTAAGGCACCTCAATAATCACGCTTCCTTCACTGCACCCCAAAATTTTTGCCGATCGAAGCAGTGCTTCTAAAGAGTAGTTATACTGCCTGACAGTTTCTAAGACATACATCCAACGCTCCTGGATTTTGGAAATATCATCCGGGTTATGAGTTACGAGTGATGAGTGATGAGTCCCGCTGGTGTCTACGTTTTTTGCTTTTCCGGTCACTTCTACCACCTCACGTACTTTACTAACAAGCTCATCCCACTTATCCTCTTTTTCGCCTTCTTTGCTCTGAACTCTAACCTCTGAACTCTGAACTTCTACACAACTCTCTGCCACTGCCATCTCCAAGGGCAGGGTAGGGATAGAGACAAACCGCGCTTGCTCCAGGCTTTTTTGGAAACAGTCCATTACCCGAAGAAGCATCTCTAAATCAAAATCTGCTGCCAGACCCTTTAACCCTGAACTTTCTTCAATGCC
This sequence comes from Candidatus Daviesbacteria bacterium GW2011_GWA2_42_7, assembly GCA_000997105.1. Classification (GTDB taxonomy): domain Bacteria; phylum Patescibacteriota; class Microgenomatia; order Daviesbacterales; family UBA10151; genus 2-01-FULL-43-38. Next base: position 9,064 of record LCEJ01000014.1, on the reverse strand, counting down.
GTTTTTCATCAGTAAAATCTGCCTTAAAAGACTAAGCAAGGACAGGTTTAACTCCTTAGGGTTTGCTCCCGACTCTAAAAGTTTTGCCAACTGTTTTAGTGCCTCCGGTAACTTTCTTTGGGATATTAAAGTCAAAAGTTCTATCATCCCCTCCATTGACCCGACCCCTAAATTGTCTTCTACTGTCTGCCGGCTAATAGTTCCAAAATGTGATAGCTGGTCCAGAAGCTTGACTGCATCCCTAATCCCTCCACCGGACCTTTGGGCCAACAAAAGAAGCGCTTCATCTTCCACCTTAATTTTTTCTTTCTCGGCAATAGAGCGCAAAACCTCTATCAAATCTTGCTCGCTTACCAGTTTAAAGTCCAGTTTAGTCACCCTGGAAAGGACAGTTTGGGGAATTTTTTGTAGTTCAGTTGTCGCTAAAACAAAAAGCACATGGGAGGGGGGCTCCTCTAAGGTTTTTAGCAAGGCATTAAATGCGTCGTTGCTTAACATATGCACCTCATCAATTATATAGACCTTCTTTCTACCTGAAGTCGGGGCAAGTTTAATATTCTCACGCAATATCCGTACATCTTCTATCCCCCTGTTTGAAGCAGCATCCATCTCCACAACATCTAAATTTGACCCGTCAGTGATGGAAATACAGTGCATGCATTTATTACAAGGGACCGCAGGTGAAGGAGGGTTTTCGCAGTTTATAATCTTGGCCAGGATCCTCGCAGTTGAAGTTTTACCTGTACCTTTAGGGCCACAAAAAAGATAGGCATGGGCTAACTTACCTGCAGTGATAGCCGAAGTCAGGTTTTGTTTGACGGCCTGTTGTCCTGCTAGCTCTTCCAATGTTTGAGGACGGTATTTTCTATAAAAAACCATGAGTAAGTTTAGAGTTAACGGTTCATTGTTCGTAGATCCGAAATATTCTTTCCATGAACAATGAACTACCAACTATGAACTATACTTAGTTAACAGGAAACCGGCAAAATTTGCAACTAGCTAGCTCACAATTTAGTGGGGGTTGTGGTGGATTCCTAATAAATGGTTAGTGCCGTGGTCAACCAAAAAGCAGATTTCATCTTCTACCGAGATCCCGTCTAAAGAGGCATCTTCCACCGCCTGTGGATATGCAATCACTATAGACCCTAAACGTAAAACATTATCGGGGGCCGCCACAAATCCCATCCTCGGGACGTGCTGTAAATTAGAAGGGTTAGGATCCTCTAAAACGAAAGATAAAATATCTGTTGTGGAATCTATCCCGCGGTACTGCTTGTTAAGCTCATGCATCTTGCGGTCACCCACAATATTTACCTCAAGCTCAACTTTGCTGGTAACTCTATTTTTCTTAAGGACGTTTAAGACTGCAGCCTGGACTGCATTCCTGTTAATACTATATCGCGGGTCGGAAGAAACAATTACGTTTACCATGTTTAGTTACGAGTTATGAGTTCGTAGTTCGTGGATTGTTTTTCAATGAACCATGAACTATGAACTAACTAACCAATTTCTGCTTTACCAAAGCAGAAACCCTGCCTCCGTCAGCTTTCCCTGCTACTTTAGGCATTACTGCCCCAATCACCTTCCCCATCTCGGAAACCGAAGCAGCCCCTGTTTCATTTATAACCTCTTCGATTATTTTTGACAACTCCTCATCCGAAAGTTGTTCCGGGAGGTAATGCATTAAAACTTCTGCCTCCTTTTCTTCTTTCAGAGCCAGCTCGGGACGATTCCCTGCCTTGAAACTTTCCGTTGCCTCTTTCCTTTTCTTTACCTCCCGCTGGATTAGGCTAACCAGGTCGGCATCGGTTAAATCCCCACCTTTTGAAATCCTGGCATAAGTCCCTTCTGATAAAAGGAGGCGTAAAGTCTCCACTTTAACCGTATCTTTGGCTAGCTGGGCAGACTTTAGGTCAGCTTGCAAATCGTCAATCAACATTAACTATTATATCCCCGGGAAGCCCTGCGGATTTTCCGCATACGCTCCGCCCGCCTTTCCTGGCGTTTTTCGGAATCAGTTTTATGGAACTGTCGGTCGCGATATTCTTGAATTACGTTTTCCAAAACAACCCGTTTCTGGAACTTTCTAATCACAGAATCTGTGGTATCATTTGGGCCACGTTTTACAATTATTGACATGTAAAAAAAGCACCTCCTTAGTTGATTATGAGTTATTAGTTCATAGTTCATGGAAAGAATGCTTTCATCTATGATCAATGAACCGTGAACTCTAAACTAATTGGTATTTTACACCGCTTAGGCTGTTTTTACCAGTCCTTTAAGAAAATCTAAGGTTCTAATTTGCCTTAAGGAGTGTTTTAGATGAAGCCTTGGTTCCTGGGACTCAAACTGGGCCTTAAGCTTACCATCCTGGATTTTATCAATCTCCGCCTGAAGTTCGGCATCGGTAATCTCCACTTTTTCCTGCCTGGCAATTTCTGCAAGCCCCAGCTCCATCCGGACATTTTTCTCAGCCTGGGCCTTCCACTCATTCTTAATCCCTTCTAAGGTCTTACCCTGACTTTTAAGATAATCCTCAAGGAGTAACCCCATATCTGCGACCCTTCTTTGTAAGGATACAAGCATTCTGTTTAATTCATCCTCAATTAAAATATCCGGCACATCAACCGTGGTCATTTTCTCTACTTCCTGCAAAATCAACTCTTCAAAGTCCAACTCGTTGTTGTACTTGGCTTCATTTTCCAAATCAGCCTTAATTTTGGTTTTAAGGTCTAAAAGGCTTTGGGCCCCTACCGTCTTGGCAAACGCATCATCGGGAGTATCAGATAATACCTGAGGGGCAGTGGAAGCTACCTGAGGCTGATTAAAATTTATTGATCCTGCAGCTTCACTGTTTTGGCTGTTAGCTGTAGGCTGTGGGCTATTAGCCGGATTTTTTGCTTTCCATCTCTTGAATAGATCATCTACCAGCTTATTTACATCATCGTCGGTGACTGTTTTTACAGCCGGCCTTTGGGCACTGATGCTTTTATAATTCCCGACCTGTACATTCGGCCTTTCGGTAATCGTTGCTTTAAAAACCAGCTGCTGGTTAAGAGTCATAGAGACTAACTGGTATTTAGGGTAATCAATCGGGACAATATTTTCTCCCTGCAAAGCTTCGATTAAAGCCTGGGGACAAACTACTTTCAGTACCTCATCCTGAAGCTTTTGCCCCAGGGATTTTTCCACCATGTCCAGAGGAGCCTGACCTTTTCTAAAGCCAGGCAGCTCAACGTCAGCAGCAAGTCTTTGCAGGGTTTCGTTCCACTTAGGGGCAACATCACTCCATGGAATGGTAACTGTGACCTCAACTATGGATTTTGGAAGTTTAGAAATATCTTTCGTAACCATCAAGTGAAAAGATTAACAAAATTTCTCCCTAAAATCAACGAGCAACTGGCTATTAGCCCAAAATTTTAAGGAATTCCTCCAGGGTATAAAATCCGATTTCTTTTTCCGACCGCTTTTTAACCTCCAGCTTATCCCCAGTCTTTTTGGAAACCACCACCCGGTAAGGGATACCGATTAGATCGGCATCAGCAAACTTTTCCCCGGCCGAAATCCCGATTCTATCATCAAACAAAACTTCCAACCCTTCTGCCTGCAACAACTTGTAAACTCTTTCCGCTTCACCCTTCACGCTTTCTTCCTCTAAATCCAAACCAACCAAGTGGATTTTATATGGCGCCACACCCTCCGGCCAAATAATCCCCTTCTCATCATTTGAAATTTCTGCTATTGTCGCCATCGTTCTGCCAAGCCCAATACCATAACAACCCATGTAATAAGGTTTAGGCTTACCATCCTTGTCAATAAAGGTGGCATTTACCATCCTGGACGAATAGTGAAATCCCAGCTGGAAAATATTACCCACTTCAATCCCCCGTTTTACAGCTAAGGGACCGCTGCCATCCGGTGCTATGTCCCCCTCTTTTGCTAAAGCAATATCCGCCACAATATCCGGCTTAAAATCCCGCCCCATATTCATATTAAGCAGATCCATATCCTTTTTATTGGCTCCTCCGTAAGCATTTTTTATTGTCGCCAAAGTTTCATCAGCAACAATAATTAACTCGACATTTTTGTCTACAATATCCTTTATCCCCACAGGAGAGATAAAACCGGGCTCGGAATGAATTTTTTCTCTTATCTCCTCTTCTGTTGCATGTCTTAATTGGTATGCTTTAATAATATGGAGCAACTTGGTTTCATTCACATCATAATCACCTCGAATAATGGCTAAGATAAATCTGCCATTCTCGTCTACAAATAAAACATCTTTAATCTGTTGCCATAAAGGCAAATTGTGGAGCTTCACTCCATCTTCCATCGTAGCTCCCCTAACTACCTCAACTTCCTGCAAAAGCTTTTCTACTTCTCCTGCATTTTTCTTTTCCGGGATAAACCTGGCAACGTCTTCGTGTGCCGCATAAGTACCATCCTTATTTACCAAAAACTTACTTTCACCAACCTCTGATTCAACAACAAACTCATGACAATATTCTCCGCCGATATAACCGTTATCAGATTCAACAACAATTGTTTTTAAACCCATTCGCTCAAACATTCTGGTATAAACATCCCCCATTTTGCGATATTCTTTCTTAAACTCCTCTTCTGATACATCAAACGAGTAGGCGTCTTTCATAGTAAATTCTCTTGTCCTTAAAAGTCCTCCCCGTGCCCGCAGTTCATCGCGGAATTTCGTAGAAAACTGATATAAATTTAGCGGCAAATCTTTATAACTAATCTGAAATTTACGTATTAAATCAACAATCATTTCTTCCGCAGTACCGCCCAAAACAAACTCCATCTCATTGCGGTCTTTAACCTTCATCAGCTCAAACCCCACTGAAGTTGTTCTATTGGTTTCTTTCCAAAGAGCAATTGGGTGCAAAATCGGAGCACTTAGTTCCTGACCTCCAGCCTTATCCATTTCGTCTTTGATTATAGCCTGGATTTTCTGGTTAACCCGTAATGCCAGAGGCAAGAAATAATACCTGCCCGCCACACTCTCACGGATAAATCCACCTCTATATAGCAACTGATGCGATTTTAAAGTTGTATCTTGAGGAACTTGCTTTATAGTTTTAGGAAAAAGTTTCGAGTATTTCATATCTCTATTCTACCTCTCTCTCGTAATTTTAGAAACATCGGATATTGATTTTCCAAAGATTTCCTAAAACCGGCTTTCCAGAAGAATTGGTCTTGGTCTGTAACTGCCAAAACTTCCAAAATCCCCTTCCTTTTAGCTACACTGATACATCTTTTGACTAACTTACGACCAATCCCTTGCCCATGGTAATCATAATCCACTACCAACGACCTAACTTCAGCCAATTTAAAATTATACACCTCAAGACTTGCACAACCCACCACTTTTTTGTTTAATGTATAAATAAAGAAACTATCTATATTGACCCCAATTTCTGCTTTTGAGCGCAATAATACCTTACCGCGTTTAGCACCTAACCTTATAAGTTTTAAAATATCTTCTAAATAGTTCAAGTTCGCTTTTTTAACCATCAAAAAACCTCGTCTCTGCCCTCAGAAATCTGAGAACAAGGACGAGGTCTCTCGTGGTACCACCTTGCTTTTTCCTTTAACTCACGTCTCAGGACTTGTCAGCTGACTATCATCAGCGTCCTTATTTTACGGTTAGGCTTCCGGGGATACTCATCGTACCCAGCTCTGGAGCGGGAAACTCCTTCACAGCTTTAGGAAAATTTTACCATCGGCAAGAGCGGTCTGTCAAATAACCCGTTACAGAAAATTAAATATGTTAGGATAAATTCATGGTCATCTTTATTGATGAGTCAGGTATCCATAAACAAACCGGCCATTCTACTGCTTCTGTCGTCTATGTAAGGGTCAAAAACTTAGAGAAGTTTGAAGATGGAATTAAAAAGATCGAAAAGGATCTTAATATTAGCTCCTTCCATTGGGCTGAAGAAAGATGGCTGATGAAAAATAAATTCCTCTCTCGTATCTTCGAACTTGATTTCACAGTTAAAGTAGCAATTTTCGAAAATCCAGTTGGTCTCGGGGCGATACTGGAATCAGTATTTCAACATCTGATCATTGAGGAAAACATCAACAAAATCTACATTGATGGAGAAAAACCAAAGTGGTATGAACACAAACTCAAAAAAGTCCTTAGGGATAAAGGTGTCGCAGTTAAAAAGCTAAAAACTGTGAGAAGCAGATCAGAAGTTGGTATTCAGCTTGCTGATGCACTAGCCAGCTTAATCAGATATTATCATGATAACCCGGAAGAAAAGGACGCCAAAAAATGGTTCAATAAATTAAAGAAGGAGAAGAAACTTTCTCTCGAACTTTGGGTAAATGCTTAAAAAAACCTCACCGGAAAGGTGAGGTCAGTTAGCCAGATAGTCATACACCATACAGTATATGACTTTTCCCAACCTGGGAATTTGTCACCGGTAACTTGTTATGGTTGTATGTTACCACAATCTGGCCCAAAATGCAAAAATTGGAAAACTTTGCGAATACTTCATGCCTATATGTTACAACGTAGGAGGGCTTTATGTAAAAGGATCATTCTCCCTTATATACTTCCGGAACAAAATTCTGGTACAAAACAGTTATTACTGTTTCATCGCGTCTTAAAACCTCACCTGTTGCCTTATTAGTTGCTTCCATAATTATCCTAACCCTTCCGCCTCCTGTGGGCATAAAGCTTAAAGGGTTTCCTTCCACTAAAACAGTCCGCTTCTCTTGTATAAGTTTAGTACTTAAAGTTACACTATTTTTCACCCCATCAAAATGAGGACAAGTAGCTTTCCGGTAAAGGTTACAGGGGGCAACCTTTGTGCCAATCCCCTGCGCCTCTGCAGCAACCACTATCTCTTCCGGCAACCCCGGCCCAGCAGAGATATCTTCCAAAATATTCACCTCGTCAAACGGTTTAACTACAATTTGCTCCCACTTCTGGTAATCCAACAGGACTTGTTCCCCTGGCCTGACAGTTAATACTACCGGTTTAATATTGTAACCGGTAGTATTTACATCCGGCACAACTCCGGACAAAGTAATGCCTAAGGCACAGGCACTATTAACACCGCTTTTTACAATACTACCTAAATTTATCTCAACCATGCAGGAAATTGTAAGGGTCGGTCAGTAAAAAATCAATCCTTACCCGTCTTCTGGTTAGAGCGGTCTTCGTCTTTCTTTTTAGTCCTGTCAGATTTTTCCTCTTTCTTTTTTTCAATCTCTTTTGACAAATTATGGCTGGGCAAGAGGGGTGGGCTGGACAGCTTGTACGGGAGGCTGCGCCTGTTGGACCGGTTGTACTACCGGTTGGGTTGCGGGTTGAGCTGCCGGTACAACCGGTGGTTCTATGTTTGCCGTTTCTAATTTATTTAAACCGACTTTATATTCTACAATCTGCTTGGAGAGGTTTTCCACCAGCTCTTGTTTTACCTTGGGGTCTGATATTTCCCCTATGTCTTCTGCTGCAGCTTCAGTTTGGGTTACCAGCTCAATAAGTTAACTTTGGCTGCCGGTGTCACCCCTTTTGACTAAAGCCACAGCCTCTTTGTACCTTCTTTTGCTCATATCGGCTTTAAAAAAAGCCCGTGTAGTTGGGTGGACAGAAGAGACCTTCACAATTACATTTTCAAGACCTCTTTTTATCGGGTAAGTCCTATCTCCCGGAACAGCATCCTGGGAAGCAAAAACCAAACCGGTGGGTAAAAGTAAAACCAGCATCAAAACCAACAAGGCTTTAGAGAGCAGTGCCAGCATACTTTAATAATACAACAGAAGGCCAACTTTAGGGAAGAAGTTTGCCGATATCGGAAAGGGTAATTACAACTATTAAAGCGATCAAGAGTGCCATACCCACAGTATGAATCCATCTTTCTATTTCCGGTTTTACTTTCCTGCGGGTTACAGCTTCTATCAGCAAAAAGAATATTCTTCCACCATCGAGAGCAGGAAAAGGTAAAATGTTAATTATTGCCAAATTTAAGGAAAGCAGAGCCACAAAGTTTAAGTATGGGATCAGGGGTGACTCAGTATGCAAGATCGAGCTTGTCAAATTGGTAATTCCCACCGGGCCTGCTACCGACTGGGAAACTGGCTCCAGGTTCCTTGTGGCCAGGGAAGTTGCAATAAGCTTACCTAAAATATCAAAAGAGTAAGTGGTTAGGTTGTAGCTGTGGACAACCCCTGAAGCAATCTTTTGTGTGGGCGTTTCATACTTTAGGTGGGCAATACTTACCATACCTATCTCCACCCCCAAAGGCCCCTGGCCCTCCGGAGGGTTCACCCTCGGTACAACTTCCACCTGCCTTTTTTTCTCACCGGGGTCAACTAAGGTTAAGGTTAGCTTTTCTCCGGAACGTTGCTTGGCCAGGTTAATAAACTGGTCTGAGGTCTCAAGTTTTGCCCCGTTTATTTCTGTTACCCTATCCCCTCCTTTAATCCCTGCTTCCTCAGCCGGTGAACCCGGAGCAACCCCACCAATTAAAATTACCGATTCGTTAACCTGGTTTACACCTGCAAATTGGTGGGGGGTTAAAAGGGGTATGGACTCTTCAAAACCCCGGGCAAAAAGCACCACCCAAAAAAGGATTACCGCCAGGCTTATATTCATTACCACCCCGGCCACCACGACAATTATCCTTTGAAAAACAGGCTTGGAAGCAAAGGAACGCGTATTTTTTAACACATCTTTGTCGGTTTCATCTTCCCCAAAAAGTTTTACAAAGCCTCCAATCGGCAGGGCATTTAGAGAAAATATGGTTTCACCAATCTTTTTACCGAATATCTTAGGAGGCAGCCCAAAACCAAACTCCAAAACTTTTATCCCGAATTTTTTGGCTGCCAAAAAATGCCCCAACTCGTGGGATATAACTAACACTAATAGTGTAAAGATGAAAACTACAATTGTAAGTAACATAATTTCTAATTTCTAATTACTAATTTCTAATCAATGTCTAATGCCTCAATTTCTAAAATTTGGTAATTGGGATTTATTTAGTAATTAGGTCAATTAGGTTAATTAGAAATTTTATACCTGTTGTAACTCTTC
>LCEJ01000013.1 GCA_000997105.1 Candidatus Daviesbacteria bacterium GW2011_GWA2_42_7 | reverse complement strand
TTAACAAATTGCGGATTAAAAATAAACTTATAAGGAGGTTGTAGTGTCTCTAGCAGTAACTCTCATCATCATAGGCCTAGTCATCGGCTTCTTGGCTTTCTGCTTCGCCGCCCTCAACATGTTCCGTGGTGTAACCAGTCCTTCCTTCAGTTTTGGGGGAATGATCGCAGGACACCTCGGCGCTATGGTCGTGATGGCCTTCGGTGGACTTCTGTTTGCCGTCGGTGTCATCCTGGGCATCATCAATGCCCTCAACCTAATAAGGTAATCCGCAACTTTGTCCAAGAGAGAAGCCCTCTACCATTTGGTGGGGGGCTTTTTCATGGACAAACGTCCCACGATCGAAGGACATTTGTCTATTATGAAATATTACACTCTCACATTTGTGGAAATTGGAGGGTGAGGATTTTGCTTAAGTTATTTTCCACCTTTTTCCTATAAACTACCTGTGTTTTGGGGAAATATAGAAATGTGGCTGGGGAGTCGTCAATTAAAACTTTTTGGAAATCCAGATAACTTTCCTTTCTTTTTTCCAAATCCCCGGTTTTTCTCCCATCCTCTAAATCCTTATCCACCCTGGGGGAAGAGTATTTAGATAAATTAGTGTTTGTTTGGGTAGAATGCCACAGGGCATATTGGTCAGGATCTGAAGGTATTGATTCCGACAAAAGCAGCGCCTGAAAATTCTGCGGAATACCACTTTCCACCCGCAGAACCGCCTGGATCCCATTCTCCTTCCATGACCGGACAATTTTTTCTCCAAGAAAAGCTAGGGATGGCACGGTTGTAAGTGTAATAGTACTGTCACCCCCGGATTGCACTTTATCCAAATAACTTTTGGCTGACTCATGATCACCTAAAAGGTCTTTTACATCGCTATTGAAAGCCCAGGATAGGGATGGTACGGGAGTCTTTGCCTTCTCTTCCCCGTCAATCACGGGAGTAGCAGCACTCAGTGCCCGGCGCATATTTTTGTCGGATAAAACAGGATCCTTTGTATTGTAAAAAATAGCTGTTAGTTTATTAAATCCGGTAATTCTTTTAAACTCAACGGAGGGTTGACCCTGTAAGCTTACCGCATCGGGAAACCCGATTAGGCTCTCAACCTCTCCAAGCTCAAATGCCGTTTTAGCAGTCCTCTCATCAGGATAAAAACGTATAGACACTATTGGTAAACCCCCACCGCTTACGGGATATAAAAGAAGCTTCTTTATCAAGCCGTGGTTTCTCTCTTCCCTTTCTACCCTAAAACCCCCAACCCCCAGAAGACTGTCACCTTTAAATACAGGTGCCGTCAAAAGGGATGGGAAAGGGGTAAATGAGTCGGCAAGTTTAAATTCAAGGGTAGATTCATTCGGGTAAGAAACTTCCACATCCGGCAGGTTAAATTTGATATCGGAAGATTTAGCTTTACTTCCATCACTCCAATATAAATCTTTCTTCAAACTAAAAGTGTAAATAGTTGCGTTATTGTTGACTTGCCACTTTTCAGCTAGGTTTGGCTGCGGCCGACCCGTTTTATCTATACTTACCAAAGGCTTGGATATTAAATTGGCAACTGATGATGGTAAGTTTGTATGGGAATATACGCCCACTATACCCTCAGAGACGGTTTCCTTCGGAAAAAAGCCCGGGGCTACTTTAATTAGGAAAAAAACAACAGCCAAAAATATTACCCCGACAGCCAACTGCCTCCCTCTTATAATAGGAAGGTGGCGTTTTTGGTCACCCGCAATTGGAAGAGGCCTGCTCAAGTACCTAGCCAGAAAATGTGACAAGTAAAGACCTAAAAATTGAATTTTCTTCACACTAACAGTCCTATTACGGAAAGAATTATAAACAGGGTTGCAATAAATATAGTTGCCCTAAAAAGCAACTTTTCAAAACCTCTTTTTGTACGGTATAAACCCATCTCCCCTCCAAATGTGGAACCCAAGCCCGATACAAGCGACTTGCAGCCGCTTGCCTTCGCACTTTGTGCTCAGGTAATCTACATCCACCTGCTAAAACGCAGGTGGTTTTAAGATTGGTAGTTATAAATTATTTAACCAGCCAGTTGGCAAAGTGTATGATAAATCCTATCAAAAATGAGACCACAATAGCAACCTGGAAAACCGGGAGGTTAATTTCAGGCACGATAAATCCCTGATAGTTTAACCCCTCAAAATGGTAAGGCAAAAGTTTAAAGTTAGGCACGACAGTTGTTAAAAAATACAGCACTAAAACATTAGAAAACCAGGCAAAAACACCTAGGGTTAAAAGGTTTAGCGGAAGAAGTAAAATTTTAATCAAAGGTGTCAAAAATATACCGGCCGCCATAAATACTACGGCTCCCAGTAAAAAACCAGGTAGACCTCCTGATATAACAAAAGAAGGCATAATAGAAGTCGCTACCCATAAAGCCCCAATATTGATAAGGATATTCCTAAGCAGTGTTTTCATTACTTATTAAATTATATCCCAAAAGAGATGTTTCTCAACTTCCTATGATAACTGATGGCAAAACGGTGGGCTTCATCACGGATTTTTTGTAAAAGTCGCAATGAAAGTGATACCCGGGGTAACTTAACTACCTTGCCTTCCGAAGAGTAAAGCCACTCCATCCTTTTAGCTAATCCAAATACGGGGACCTCCCAACCTTTTTTAGCTACCTCCCCTACTACCGCATTAACCTGACCTTTCCCCCCATCCACCAGGATCAGGTCTGGCTTGGGCCACTCGTTATGTTTTAATCTCCGCTGTAACATCTCTGTCATCATCCCTACATCATTGGGCTTATTCTCCATACGAATCTTAAACTTACGGTACCATTTTCTATCAATATCCCCAGCGGTTAAGACTACTAAAGAGCCTCCTGCCTGTTGACCCTGGATATTGGAAATGTCGTAACATTCAATCCTCTCAGGAAGTACGTTTAGATGGAGGTCTTCTTTCAATTGGGCTACAGCCAGCCTGTTTTGGTCATCCAAAAAGTTAGGGTTTTCCAAATAGATGTGAGCCCGGTTAGGCTGGGTTAGATATTCTAACCCCACAAGAATTTCCTTAGCAGCTTGGGCTCGCTCAAACTGCTGACGACCGGCATATTCCTGCATCTTTTTAGTTATACTGTCCACTAATTCAGCCTTTTTACCATCCATAAATTTTCGGAAAAGGTTAATTATCTTGTTATATTCTTTTGAATCAACCTTACCGGCACATGGCCCGGGGCATTGGTTAAGGTGGTAGTAGAAACAAGGCCTCTTGCCATACGGGTTAGAGCACCAGGGAAAGATACGGCGAAGCTTTTTTAGGGTTTCCCTTACAGTCCTACTTGAAGGAAAAGGCCCGAAGTAATCTTTAGCGCCCCCAAGCTCATTTTTCCTGGCTGTTAAAATCCTGGGATATTCTTCATTTGTAACTTTAATATAAAGGTAATCTTTATCATCTGTGAGCCTAATGTTAAAAAGAGGAAGGTATTTTTTAATCAGGTTTGCTTCTAAAATCAATGCTTCAAGCTCGGACTCAACAATAATTGTCTCAACCGACACAATCTTTTCCACCAAAGCTGCCGTTTTCGATGTCGCACCTCCGATGTGCGATTTTGTAAAATATGAGGCCACACGGTGGTATAAATCTATCGCCTTTCCAACATAAATAATTTTCCCGGTAATATCCTTATAGATGTAGACTCCGGATTTGTGGGGAATTTGTTTACGGTCAATACCGGCAGGAAACATAGCGAAGAAATTATACGACAAAGTGAGGGACTATTGCTTCTTTGACTTTGATCTCTTTTTGTAGATATGCAAGCCTAAAACTGAGCCATAACCTATACCGATTAGGGCAAGGACTGCAATAAATAGGTAAGGGAAGGGTGCAAAAAGGAAAAAGGGCTGGACTATAACCTTCTTGGTAATCTTTTGGCCTGCAACCGTAATCTCTACCACATCATCAAACCCCTGCCAAAGAAATGGGGTCCTTAGATTAAACTGGTAAGTAGTTTGGCCAAAAGGGGGTATGGCACCCAAGGACAACACATTTTCCCCTAAAATGGAGATTTGGCCGGCATTTAAAGTAAGACCTGTCGGCCCCTGGGCAGAATTGCCCAAGTTTTTTACTTTCACAGTGATATTGACCGGAAATCCGGCCCACAAAACTTCAGGGATATCCGAACTTACCTCTATCTGACTTTTACATCGTCCCCTGTATATGGAAGGCTTGAGGAAGTACCCCTTATGGCCAATACCAGGTGGTTTAAGTCAAATTTATTAAAGTAATCTACACCGCCTGAAGTATTTTCCCAGGTCGGGTCAACCATTACCCAACCCTTTTCTTCATCATAATATTCCGGCCAGGCATGAAGAAGGTCGGGTGACAAGGAGAGAGGCCTCAAATTCCTATTTTGGCTATAGGCAAACCCGTCAAGCTCTCTGGCCGGAATCCCTACAGCGCGGGAAAGAGTAATAAAAAGGTCTGTAAACTCCATACAGACTGCAGAGTTTGGGTTATTTAGGGCGGTAATTGCCCCTAACCGCTCTATCCCTTCGTTGTTTAGCCGTGTTGTGTCGTATTTTAGAGTGTTGACCACAAATGCATGGATAAGCCTGGCCTTATCGCGGTTTAATTGGGGGATCCCTTCTTTAAAAATCTCCGTGAGGGCAGCAGAGATTGCAGGGTTTTCCTTTTCCCAATACCTGTCACTCTTTACCAGCTTCTCACTCATTTGTTTGGAAAGGGCCTGAGGCCTTTTATTTTTAGGGATAATATATAATTTGGCCGATCCGGTAACAGTCACCTCTTCTTTACTGCGGCGGGGAAGTTTATACCAGGCTAAGTAATTACCGTCCTCATCAACTGTCACATTTGAAGGTTCAGGGCTTATTTTACCTATTAAGATGTCCTGGTAATTGGTATCGGGAGGTAAGGTAACCGAGGTTAATACCGGGAACAAGGAGGTATTTTCAAGCTTGTATTTCAGGTTAAAGTCAAATACCTGGATTGTGCCGAAATTAACCGAGACACCGCTTTTCTGAAGCTGGTCCTTATTAAAAGTAAAAAATAGCCGGTCGAAAGTTTGGGACTCTGATTTTGGGGTTGGGGAAATGGAGGTTGGGTCACCAAAACTTGCAGGAACTGATAGAACAAGGGAATAGCCTTCTATATTGGTAGCTTCCGGAGCCTTAGGTAAATAAACTTCCCAGGTTTTACCCAAACTCTGAGCAAAATCCCTTGACTTAAACCGTAAAGTAAATATCTGTTGTTTATCGGCACCGGCCACTTGTTGATTAAAATTAGTGGTGATTGATGTTTTGTTACCCTTGCTCTCCACGGTCGTTTCCATAACCCCTGCCTCATCTGAGGCAGAAACGTCACTTAAAGTTGTAGATCCTATAGAGAGGGTGAAGTTTGAGGCATAAAACTTACTGGTTAGGTTCTTTAGGGTAATCTTTTGGGTAACCTGGGTAATACCGTCTTGCCCCACATCATATGTCACATCATAAGAGGTAGAAAACTCATCTGCAGCAAAAACCTTAAAGGGTAACCACAAGAAGAATGCAAGGGAAATACAAAAGGAAAGAATTTTTATCTTCATCTAACTAATATTCTACCAAAATCTGCTACTTAATTTACAACCCGGGCCAAGTATTTACCGGTAATAGAAGATTTATTGCCAGCAATCTGTTTTGGGGTGCCGACTGCCACAACTTCTCCACCTCCGTCTCCGCCTTCCGGGCCTAAATCTATAATCCAGTCGGTGTTTTTAATGACATCCAGGTTGTGTTCAATAATGATCACTGTGTTGCCAAAGTTTACCAGCTTGCGCAGGATTGTCAAAAGCCTCTCGATATCTGCAAAGTGGAGCCCGGTTGTCGGCTCATCCAAGATATACAGGGTATGTCCAGTTGGGCGTTTGCTAAGTTCCGCCGCCAGCTTAATACGTTGTGCCTCACCCCCGGACAAAGTCGGTGCCGGCTGGCCCAGCCTAATATAGCCCAAACCAACCTCATTTAACACCGCCAGTTTATTTTTAATATTTGGAATATTCTCAAAAAACTTTAAAGACTCTTCAACAGTCATCTCCAAAACCTCGGCAATATTTTTTTCCTTAAAGTGGATCTCTAAGGCTTCCCGGTTATACCGCTTACCACCACAGGCCTCACAGTCAACATAAACATCCGGTAAAAACTGCATTTCAATCTTAATTTGCCCTTCACCCTCACAAACTTCGCACCGGCCGCCTTTGACATTAAAAGAAAACCTCCCGGGCCCATATCCGCGGATTTTAGCCTCAGGAGAGTTGGCAAAAAGGTCACGGATAAAAGTAAATGCCCCTGTATAAGTTGCCGGATTGGAACGGGGGGTGCGGCCGATCGGGGATTGGTCAACCAGGACAACTTTGTCCACATTTTCCGTACCTTCCAACCCCAGATGCTTGCCGGGCTTTTCCTTAGTCCGGAAAAATTTGGCTGCCAATGCCCGATACAAAATGTCATGGATTAGGGTAGACTTACCTGACCCGGAAACACCCGTGATAGCCACAAATTGCCCCAAGGGAAATTCTACATCAATATCTTTTAGGTTATGTTCGCCGGCTGCTAAAATTTTGAGCTTGCCCATATCTACGGGGGGACGCTCTAGACTTTTGTCAGTGCTAACCACTTTTTTACCTGCCAAGTACCGCCCGGTTAAGGAATCCGGGTTCTTCTTAATCTCTCCTGGAGTCCCCTGGGCAACAACACTCCCACCGTGTTCCCCTGCCCCCGGCCCAAAATCTACTATCCAGTCGGCGTTTTCCATGGTTTCGGCATCATGTTCTACCACAACCACTGTATTTCCCAGGTCACGCAGCCTTTTTAGGGTATCTATAAGCCTGGTGTTGTCACGCTGGTGTAAACCGATTGAGGGCTCATCCAAAACATAAAGCACACCGGAAAGCCCGGAGCCGATTTGCGAAGCCAGGCGTATCCTTTGTGCCTCTCCGCCTGCCAAAGTATTGGAAGCCCTCTCCAGGGTTAAATAATCAAGCCCCACATCCACCAAAAATTGTAAACGCAACTTAATCTCTTTTAAGATAGGGTCCGCAATTGTAAGTTCCCTGCCGGACAAAAGGGGAGATTCAAGTTTTCCAAACCATTCCAGTGCCTGCCTGATGGAATAGGCCGTAACCAGGTTAATGCTCAGGCTATCAATAGTTATTGAAAGCGCTTCCTTTTTTAATCTCGCTCCCTGACACTCCGGACATAGCTCTGTAACCATGTACCTTTCAATTTCTCTTTTGACATATTCAGATTCGGTTTCCTTATACCTGGTCTCAAGGTTTGGCACCAGCCCTTCAAAGGGGGAATAAAAATGGGTCCAGCGGCCTTCACGGTTTTTACCTTCTACTTTAAATTCCTTACCTTCTGCACCATACAATAAAATTTTCCTTGCTTCGGGAGAATATTCCCCCAACCTGGTCTTTAGGTCAAAGCCATACTCCTTACCAACCGCCTCAATAAGCCTGGAAAACCAGGTTTCACTCTCTCCAAGGCGGGACCATGCCAAAACGCCGCCTTCGGCAATAGAAAGGATAGGGTTGAGGATTGCATCAGGGTCAACCTTGAGTAGCACCCCCAACCCGGTACAGGTAGGACAAGCTCCGTGGGGGGAATTAAAGGAAAAGCTCCTTGGTTCAATTTCAGGCAGGGCAATATTATCTACCGGGCAGGCAAATCTCTCGGAGTAAAGATGGTCCTCCATCTTTTTAGGGTTTGAAGGAAATTCTAAAGATGCATCCAAGACCTCTGAAATAATAATCATCCCCTCGCCCATTTTTAGCGCTGTTTCAATACTTTGTGACAATCTTGAGTAAATATTATCTGTTTGAACACTATTTTTACTCTTGTCATTGCGAGCCCCGACTTTAGTCGTGGGCGAAGCAATCTCAGCCCGGGATTGCTTCGTCCCCTTCGACAAGCTCAGGGTCCTCGCAATGACGCTTTTGTCTAAAACTAACCTATCTACCACGACATCAATGGTGTGTTTGTTGGTTTTGATCAACACAAAATCGTCGCTTAAATCCCGAACATGCCCATCTACCCTGACTTTTGAAAACCCCTTTTTTCTCAAGTCCTCGAACAACTGGCTGTACTCCCCTTTTCTGTCTTTTACCACCGGCGCCAAAATCATAATTCTTTTGCCCTTCCCTGTCACTCTGGCTTGCCCGGAGTCAGATTCTGGAGTCCCCTTCGATAAGCTTAGGGTCCCCAGAATGACAGATTGGACAATCTGTTCTACACTCATACGGGAAACTTCCCTGCCACAAACAGGGCAATGGGGATGGCCAATCCGGGCAAACAACAACCGGAGATAATCATATATCTCGGTTGTGGTACCTACTGTTGAGCGAGGGTTATGGGAGGCGCTTTTCTGGTCAATGGAGATAGCAGGCGACAACCCTTCAATGTAGTCTACATCCGGCTTGTCCATAACCCCCAAAAACTGCCGGGCGTAGGAAGAAAGAGACTCTACGTAACGGCGCTGCCCCTCAGCATAAAGGGTATCAAAAGCCAAGGATGATTTACCCGAACCGGAAAGGCCGGTTAGAACTACTAATTTATTCTTTGGAAGCTCCAGGTCAATGTTTTTAAGATTGTGCTCCCTAGCACCCTTGATGATAATCTTGTCGTTACTCATAGCCCAATTTTTCCCGAATAAATGCATGTCATTATAACTAATTTTGCAAACTTTGAAAAGGGGCAAAGACCAGCGAAATACCAAATATTAAACCTCGGGGGTTTGATAAATATTTGATAAATATCTAACACGGAACATTTTATCCAACCCAATGTTCATCCATAGATTCCGGTTCAGAAATGTAAGAAACCCTTGCTACAGGAAACTTATCTAACTCCCAAAGTGGCCTTCCGTCTCGGTCAAAATGGTCATTGGGGAGATATCCCGCATAACCCACCAAATGTTCAATTCTAATTGGACGCGGAAAACCTATTCTTAGCTGACAAAACCCCATCTTCTCAAGAACCTCACTACCAATATTCTTCGGGTTTAGAAGAAAGTTTCTTCGTATTGAGATATCTGCTATTTCAGGAGTGAATACAACTTCTCCGGCCTCCGCATCAATATCAGCTTTGGAGTAAATTCGGATGTTTTGCCCGGTTCTTAAAGTCATACCAGACCCCGTATTACTAATTTCAAGGTAATCTCCCTCCTGTCCCAAAGCTAGGCCTTCTTGGTGCAACCTTAGCGTGGTTTCAAAATCATCAAAAGACAACACGAAAGGCCTAAGCCGGGTGGACTGAATAAAAAGATTTACTCTATCAGACAATCTAACTCCAGGGTAAGTGCCTTCGTCGGGAAATTGTCTCCAATAAAAGTCAAAAAAATCAGGATAGTATATGTTACTAAATACATAAAGATGCCTTTCTTCAGGATGATACTTTGTTCTTCTCTGCATTTCCTTAAACGTAACTAGTTCGGCCATAATATGAAGTAAATTCTACTACAGGATAGCAAAAATTGCTAAATACTTAATTCTTTAATCTGATCCCTTAGTTTGGCTGCTGTTTCAAAGTCTAAGGCTTCTGCTGCCAGTTTCATTTGTTCCTCCAGGTGTTTCACAATCCTTTTCCTATCCCCTACCGGGATATCGGCAATTTCCAAAACTTTTTCACCTGTTTCTTCCTCAACCTTCTCAATTAGCCTCTCCCTTAAGGCTTTTTCTATACTTCTGGGGATAATATTATGTTTCTTATTATATTCTGCCTGGTACTTTCTTCTTCTTTCTACCTCCTCTATGGCCTGTTTCATGGAACCTGTCACAATGTCTGCATACATAATCACCCGGCCTTTTACATGCCTTGCAGCCCGTCCCATGGTCTGGATCAAGGAAGTCCGTGACCTTAAAAACCCCTCTTTGTCCGCATCTAAAATGGCCACCAGAGATACCTCAGGCAAATCCAAGCCCTCCCGAAGAAGGTTGATCCCCACAATGACATCGTATTCCCCCATCCGAAGGGATTGGAGTATGTCACTTCTTTCCAGGGTCTTCACATCAGAATGCAGGTAGTGGACTTTTATACCCTTATCATGCAGGTATTCTGACAAATCCTCGGCCATCCTTTTGGTCAAAGTTGTAACCAGAGTCCGCTCGCCTTTTTCTACCCGTTTTGCAATCTCCCCCATCAAGTCCTGAACTTGTCCATCTACCGGACGGATAATTATTTCCGGGTCTAAAATACCCGTGGGCCGAACCAACTGTTCAGTAATACCGTCATATCCCTTCTTGTCATTGCGAGGAGTCCCGAGCTTGTCGAGGGAGGACGCGGCAATCCCTGATTGAGATTGCTTCGCTCCGCTCGCAATGACAGAGGAGGAGCGGGCCAGGGACATTTCAAACTCGTCCGGAGTGGCCGAGGTGTAAATAACCTGGTTTATAGTCCTTATAAATTCATCAAACCTGAGAGGCCTGTTATCCAAAGCCGAAGGCAGCCTGAACCCAAAATCAATAAGCGTACTTTTCCTAGCCTGGTCACCGTTATACATCCCCCTAATTTGCGGGATGGTCATATGGGACTCATCTAAAATCAGCAGGAAATCCTTAGGCCCGCCTGCAACGCTATGCCAGTCCGCATCGCTACGCGAAGCGTTGCTGGTGGACGTAGCATTGCGGGCAGGAAAATAGTTAAGCAGGGTGTAAGGCGGATCCCCCGGCTCCCGCCCGTCAAAATACCTTGAGTAATTTTCAATCCCGTTACAGTAGCCAAACTCTTTGATCATCTCCAGGTCGTAGTGGGTACGCTGCTCAAGACGCTGTGCCTCTAGTAATTTGTTCATAGTTCGTAGTTGCCGGAGACGTTTTTTCAGGTCCTCTTCAATCTGTGCTAAAGAGGACTCCACCCTTTGGTCAGGGGTTATGTAATGTTTGGCAGGAAAAATAACCTGGGTTATATCTGTGGGGTCCACCTGGCCTGTTAGTGGGTTAAGTATGGATATTTTCTCCACCTTATCCCCCAAAAACTCCACCCGGACAGCCTCATCCTTATAAGAAGGGAAAATATCCAGGGTATCCCCCCTAAGGCGGTAAGTTGAGCGGTGGAAGTCAATATCATTGCGCTCGTAGTACATCTTGGTCAAAATCCGCAAAACCTGGTCTATACTTACCTTCATCCCGGCTTTCACTTCCAAAATTGCCTGGCCGTATTCCACCGGGGAACCTAAGTTATAAATGGCAGATACGGAAGCCACCACAATTACATCCTTACGGGTCATAAGGGAAGCGGTGGTGGAAAGCCTTAGCTTTTCAATCTCTTCATTAATCTGGGTTTCCTTTTCAATATAGGTATCAGACTGGGGGATATATGCTTCCGGCTGATAATAGTCATAGTAGGAGACAAAATATTCCACGGCGTTATTGGGGAAAATTGACCTGAATTCCTGGGCCAATTGCCCGGCTAAAGTTTTATTATGGGAGATAATCAGGGTAGGCCTTTGCACTGCCTGGATAACATTAGCCATGGTAAAGGTTTTCCCACTGCCAGTCACACCAAGCAAAACCTGGTGTTCTAACCCATTTTTAAGGCCTGAAACTAACTTCTCAATCGCTTGAGGCTGGTCACCTGTAGGCTTAAAGTCGGAAACAATCTGAAACTTTGACATAAACGGACCATGTTTCGCCTTTCTTATTTTATCATAATCCAAATAAAATACGAATGGTCTTGACAAGGTAAAAAAATAGTTACTAATATCAAGTTATTAATGAAACATCAGGCATTGCTGTTTTTGGCAATTATCCCTATCTGCCTTTTCTTGGTAACAATAGCCACACCGGCTTATGCGGCTGAAAGTGCGAACGAAATACTCACCAAAGTCAATCAATACCGGGCATCCTATGGCCTGGCAGCAGTCAGGACAGACCCTTTAACCTGTAACTTTGCAGCGACGCGGGCAAAAGAAATCTCAGATGAATTTACCCATAACGGCTTCTATGACAGGGCAAAAAGTAAGTCCATGCCTTATCCCCACTACAAGCTGGTTACTGAGAATTTGGCCCGGACACCAAACCATAACGCAGTTGAAATGTGGATTAAATCACCAAAACATGCAGCTAATATGCGGAAAGACACACCGCTTGTTTGTGTAGAAAGTTATGGTGACTACTACGCCTATGAGGGTTTGGCAATATAGAGTTTATTCGCTACAAACATTACAATCAGGACGGCCAATATTCCAAGTAATATCCTCTGGCTTAACAAGTATCCAAGAATAGATTGCCCCCCTATAACTTGCTGCTCTAGTAAATTCCCTCCCCCAATCCCTACATTCCCATCTGCTCCCACATCTTCAGCTCCCAAAACTTCAGGTAAACCTTCACCTTCACCAGCCGCGCTGGATTCACCCAGCGCTTCTTCTTTAAATGAAGGAGTGGTGCCCGCTGCAGCTACAACGTTGCCGCTGCAATCATGAGTTGCACACCCTAATCCATCTGACAGCCCATCGCCGGAGCCGGAAGAGGAGCTGCTTGAGGAAGAACTTGAGGATGAAGTTGTGTGAGTTGGAGCATAAAATGATGCCTTAGTTGCCTGGAATGAACACAGCCCGGCAGAAACTACACAGGTAGCAGGAGCGACAATTCCGTCAGAGGTCCAGCCGGAAGTACCGGTGACTGACCTTTGCACATTTAGAGTCTGGCCATTAAAAGAAGTACCTAAAAAGATACTTAAAGTTATGGCCGGATTAAACGCGAGGCCTATATTCGGGATGCCCCACTGCAGTACCCCGTCAACCACAACCCCACTGCCCATGCCTGATAAGGAGGACACGGAAGGAGTAGTGGAGGTAAGAAGGGATATATCCATCGGTGAACCATCCGTCCTGGTTATCACTGTGCCGTCAGGGATAGTAACCGTGCTGGTACCATCCCCTGAGGTAACAGTAATGGTAGAGATTCCCCGGGAGACTACTGAAGTAGTGGAACCGGAAGTACCTCCGGTAGATACGAAGCTTCCCTGACCGCCTACCGAGTATACCTGGGCATTCCCAAAATCCTGGTCAATGGCAGAATTCAGCGTCCGCAGGTCAACCACATATTTACCCAAGGCAGGCAAAGTTTGCACCCAACCGTCCTGTAAGAGCTCCCGGACGTTATAAACAATATTGTTCAAATTAGAGAACAGGTAGTTACCGCTAACATCAGTTGTAGCGGAAACCTCACCGGTATCCAGCGCCCCATTATCATTAGTATCAAGAAAGATCGTCCAGTTAGGCAGGCCGGGCTCTCCCGCGACTTTAACCCCATTGCCGTTTAGGTCTTCAAACTTCACGCCGGAGATAGATCGGTTCAAGGTGTTAGTAAAGGTACAAATGACGTTCCCGCCGGCAACCAGGTTAATGGTAGCAGTACGGGAAATTATATCAACCGTTGTCCCGCTATCAGGATCTGAACAAAGGATAGTAGACAATACCCAGTTGTTCGCGGGACCGTTTTCCTGGGCAGTGTAGGTACCGGGAGTAAGGTCAGCAAAAATCCTGGTATTGGACAAATCATTTAATAAATTGCCGTCATCATCTAGTAGGAAACTTTGGTCAAAAGCGCCGCTCCTTAGCCGGTATTCAAAATCCTGGACATTATCAGGCACAGTGTCTTTTATAACGGTGATGGTGCCGGTGGTGGCCGGTGGAGGAGTGACCGAGGCGGTGGTATTGATTACAATGTCGCTGGTATCGGCAATGTTACTGGCCGGCAGTAAGGTTGATGTTTGCAAGTTACCGGCAAGGTCGGTTGCGTTCATGGAATTAATTGAAGCAACAGTCAAATCCGCACTATCTTCTCCGCTACCCAAAGGCCCGACCACATAAGTCCCGGAAAGTGTGATGGTTGAAACCAGACTCAATGATACCAGCTCAATCGGGATAGTATTATCCAAGGTGACGGTGG
>LCEJ01000012.1 GCA_000997105.1 Candidatus Daviesbacteria bacterium GW2011_GWA2_42_7 | reverse complement strand
TGAGTATGTTTTTTATTTTTATGGCAATTATTTTCTTTATTACAGGTAATATCCCGTGGGTAAAATTTGCCTTTGTGTTAGGAGGGATGTTTTTGATATTACATTTACTAATATACACCGGGTTTATGTTTTATTTGAAAAATAAAAGGTTATCAGTATTCAATCTTATCAGGGCTTATTTTATTTCATATTTGCGCGATGTAGTTGCAGCATTCTCTTTTTTCATCGGATTAGTACTTTACATAAAGATGAGAAAACTATGAGAAACCACGAATTTCTTAGTCAATGGCTGGTTTTTCCGTAGTTTCTCTTGTTTCAAACTCTATATACGGTATTGCGTTTGAAACAATAAAATCATAAAATGTCGGATATGAAAGTTGCTTCAGAAAAAAAGATTTTAATTATTAACCCCCCTTTTTATAGATTACAAAATGCATCTTTAGTCCATTACCCGCCCGGTTGTTGCAATGTTGCTGCGGCTTTAGAAAAGGCAGGCTTTAAATCTTTAATTTACAACGCAGATTATGACCCTAATAAAAGAACCATCTTAGGCAATACCGACCATATAAATGTTATTGCCCTCACAAAACAATACAATAATTACCTAAAACGCTTAAATAATGATAACGACCCAATTTGGAAAGAAATCAAGCAATATTTAAGAAATTTTAACCCGGATATTTTAATAGTCAGTGTTTTTAATACAACCATCACTGCCGGGAATAAAATTGCCAAGATGGCCAAAAATTTAAATTCTGAAGTGTTGACTATTTTTGAGGGGAGTACGAACCGCGGCTTACATTGTGCCATTGACCCTTCGGTAATCGGTGATTTTTCGGTGATGGATTTTGCTTTAAGGCGTGAACCGGAATTTACAGTAGCGGAATTGGTTAAGGAAATTGATAAGCAAAGCTTTTCTACGAATAAAGGTAAAAAAGATTTTTCTAAGATAAAAGGGCTAAGTTGGAAAAACGAAAAAGGGAAGGTCATACACAATGAAGACAGACTTCCAATTGCGGATTTGGATAAACTTTCTTTTCCTGCCCGTCACCTTCTGGACGGTTATGAGAATATGCCTCCACATACTTTCCAGGGGATTTACGGTTCCAGGGGATGCCCTTTCCAGTGTATTTTTTGTGGCTGCCATACGAGTATGGGATACAAACCAAGGATTAGGTCTGCAGAAAATATGGTTGCCGAAATTGAAAAGACTTATAAAGAGTATAAGACCCGCTATTTTTACATCTGTGATGATATATTTTTCATTGACAAAAAAAGGGCCCAAAAATTTTGCCGGCTTTTGATGAAGAAGAAACTGCCGATTTTCTGGTCTGCACAAACAAGAGCTGAAATGGTGGATGAGTCAACTCTCCAGTTAGCCAAAAAAGCGGGCTTACAACATGTGGCTGTTGGTGTTGAAGTAGGTAACCCGCAAATCCGACAGTTGATTAAAAAAGGGAATACTGTGGATGACGTAAGACGTTGTGCAAAGCTTCTGCATAAGGTAGGGCTTAGAATGGTAGCCTTTTGTATTATCGGGTTGCCGGGAGAAGGTGAGAAAGAGATTACCGATACTGTAAATTTAGTAAAGGAGATTAAGCCGTATATAGTTTATCCATATTTCCCGACCCCGGCTGCAGGGACAGAGCTTGCAAGTATTGTTAAGGAGAAAAATCCGGAAGGATTGGCTCAGTACCGTGACCGTAACCATATGGATACATCTGCACCCTTGGCAGATAAAATGAAACTACAGGACAGGAAGAAGGTTATTGAGTGGGCAGTTGGGGAATTTGTAAAAATTAATAAACACAGCCTGGTTTTAGATGTTGTCAAAAGGCCAAAATTTTATTTTGCATTGGCAAATGACATGAATTTTTTTAAGCACCCGAAATTCTTCTTGGGTTATATAAAAGATTACTTAAATGTCTGATGCTCCAGAATTTTTTATTTTTCTATAAGCTTATTTGGCTAAAGGCCACCGGAAAAACATCTCCCCTAACTGTCATTTTTAATGTTACCAACCGCTGTAACTTAAGGTGTAAGCATTGCTACGCTTCTTACTATAACCGCAGTCCAAAAAACGAGATGACTGCAGACCAGATAAAAAAGTTAATTTTAGATTTAAAGAAAAACGGGTGTTTAAGGGTTAATTTTGCAGGGGGTGAACCCTTATTGCGTCCCGATATTGGTAAGTTGGTAAATTTTGTAAAATCACAAGGATTGGGTGTAGATTTAACTTCAAATGGGGTATTAGTTCCAGGAAGGCTTGCTGATATCAAAAATATAAACTGTTTGACGGTGAGTTTAGACGGTAGGCCGGAAAATCATGATATATTACGGGGAAAAGGAAGTGCCCAAAAAGCTCTTTCCGGTATAAAAGCTGCTCTTGGGGCGGGTATTGATGTCCGGGCTAACATGGTCGTACACAAATATAATCTGGGCGACATAAATTATATGGTTAATTTAAGCAAGAAACTAGGGATAAAACTCCATATATCATTGGCAATTTCAAATATTTTTGAAGACAAACCTATTTTTGAAATTAAACCGACAAATGACCAATACAGAAAGGTTTTAAGACAGATAATTAGTTTAAAGAAAAAGGGAGCTCCGATATTTTTTTCCGCAGAGTCTTATGAAAGTGTTTTAAATTGCTGGAAAGACTTTAATATAGAAGGGGTTATAGGCGCTCCGGCTCCTTCCGGTATGCCGCCTTGTCCGGCGGGTAAAATGTTTGGCTTAATGGATGCTGATGGAAGGTTTTGGGCCTGTCCTCACCTTATTGATAAAGTTAAGGTGAAGAACGCCTTGAAAGTTGGAGTTGCAGAGGCTTGGAAGCAGACAAAGGATAACCCATGTACCGGATGCTACCAAGTGTACCATCATGAATATGGCCTTTTGGCAAATTTAAAATTACCGGTATTGTGGAACTATATAAAAGCCGCGACAGGAAAAATGTGAAGATCTTACTGGTTAACCCGCCTTTTGATTACTACTCGCGACACTTGCTAATAAAGGAGCCCTTATCGCTTGGATACCTTGCTGCATATTTGAGGAAATTTGGCTATTCCGTCAGTATCTTAGATGGCGTGGCAGGAGAGACTACTCCGGTCGGGAAAAAATGGCATTATGGTTTAAGGAATTCTGATATTTCGGTAAAAATTAAAGAATTTAAACCGGATATAGTTGGGATTACCTGCAGTTTCAGTCTAAGGTTTGATGCTACCTTAAACATCGCAAAGTTAGTAAAAAGTATTGATAAAAATATAATTACCGTTGTAGGGGGAACGCACCCAACTATTTTTCCTGAAGAAACAACAAAATATAAAGAAGTTGATTACGTAATTATCGGTGAAGGTGAAGAGAGTTTTTTGCAGTTGGTCAAGAAGATTGAATCGGGGAAAAATAGCTCCCGTATAATAGTGGACGGTTGTGCATATAAAAAAAACGGGGGTATTTGTTTAAATAATAAAACAAGTTTTATAAAAAATCTGGATACATTACCTTTTCCGGCGAGGGATCTTATACCGATGGAATTTTATATGAATAGAGGGACTATCCTGTATGGTTTAGGCAAGAGGAGGGCTGCATGTATTTTAACCAGCAGAAGCTGCCCGGGGAAATGTACTTTTTGCAGCATGTATCTTACCCAAGGGTCGGTCTTTAGAAGCAGGAGTGCTTTGAGCGTATATGAGGAGATGGAGGAGCTGGTAAAAAAATACCACGCCGAAGAAATTTTTATACTTGATGATAACTTTACATTTGACAAAGGAAGGGTTATAACATTATGCAAACTTATCTTGCGTAAAAAGTTAAAATTCCGCTGGAATACACCTAATGGGGTTCGTGCAGACAGGCTTGACGCTGAGCTTTTGACAATGATGAAAAGGGCAGGATGTGTTAACATTTGCATTGGAATAGAAGCCGGGAACCATGAGATAAGAAATGAAGTTATTAAAAAAGGCCTTTCAGAAGAGAAGATATACAAGACATTAAAAATTTGTTCAAAGGTTGGTTTACCGGTTGTAGGATTTTTTATTCTAGGTATACCCGGTGAAACTGAAGAAACATTTAAGGATACTTTAAAGATGGTTAAAAATTTACCGCTTTCAATGATTGCAACAAGCTTTTATACTCCACTTCCCGGAACGCAACTATATAATGAGTGTATCCAAAACGGCTATATTAACCAAAACTACTGGAAAAAATTAAACCGTCTTAATATCCCCATCGTTGAAACTCCGGAGTTTAACCAACAAACGTTAAGACGGTGGGAGAAAAAAATCTATTTTGAATTTGCGAAATCTCACTTTTGGCCACTTGTCTCTTCCGCAGTTACCCTCCAGAATGAATTTTTAAAAGTAGGACTTATAAAAAGGTTTTTGACGGAAAAGTTTGGCATACATATCTGACAGGAAATTTATATGGGAATTTTAAACAGGGCATCATATATGGCAACTTTAGTAAAAGACAAAACCACCGGGGGGGGGACCCCTTTGACGGTGGTTTTAAATGTCACCTCAAGATGTACCTTGCAGTGTGGTTATTGTTATGGACAGTATTTTAAAAGCAAGCAGAAAGATTTTAGTACCAAAGAGTTACTTGGGTTAGTTGATTCCTTAGGCAAGTTAGGTACCCGCTCAATTACTTTAGGGGGTGGCGAGCCACTAACCCGTGGTGATATCGGCAAAATTATAAAAAGGATCAAGCTAAACGGTATTGAATGCGGGTTCAATACGAATGGGACTTTAATCCCTCTCAGAATAAAAGAGCTTAAAAATGCCGATATGATTTGTGTGTCTTTAGACGGTCCGGAGAAAGTTAATGATTTAAACAGAGGGCAAGGTTCACATAAGATGATAATGACCGGTATAGATACTGCCCTTCAAGCGGGGATAAAAACACATATAAGCTCGGTTATCACGCGCCATAACTGCCAGCCTGAGTCAATTGACTGGATAGTGGAATTTGCAAAGGAAAAAGGGATACAGGCTGAGTTTAATTTTCTCTTCCAACAAGCAGAGGGGAAAAGAGATTCCGACCGTTTTATGGCGGAAAATAAGGCTATAAGAAAAGCGGCAAGAAGGATTATAGAATATAAAAAAGCCGGTGCGCCAATCCTTTTTTCTGAAAAAGTTTATAAACTCGTTGCCGATTGGCCGGACCACAGGAAACGTCTTTATCTGGGTGAAAAACCAAAGTTTAAATATATCCCCTGTGCTGCCGGCCGGTTTATGATGTTTATCGACGCTGACGGTAAGGTATACCCTTGTGTACAGCTAATCGGTACTTTTCCTGCCCTGGATTTTCGAAAGGCCGGCCTTGAAAAAGCCTGGGCAAATTGTGCAAATTATCCGTGTTTCGCATGTTACTTCCCCTGCTTTAATGAATTTAGCTCAATTGCTAATTTAGACTTAGGAATTATCTCAGGCCAAATATTAAGTACTTTAAAAGGACACTGATCTATGAATGTTCTCTTCGTGATTAAAAAAGATGTCTACAGTTCCGTAGAACCGCTTGGTATTTTATACCTTTCCAGTGTCTTAAAAAAGGGCGGTCACGATGTTTTCTTGTCAGGTTCTTCGCTTGATAATATCAGTAAGTTAGTCAAGGAAAAAAATATCGGCATCTTTGCGATTAGCTGTATGAATACCGATTACAAATACTATTTGAATTTATCGCAAGAGTTTAAAAAAGTTTTTCCGAAAATACTGGTTATTTGGGGCGGCCCTACACCTACTTATAATCCGGAAATTATTAACCAGAGTGCCATAGATATAATATGCAGGGGAGAGGGCGAGATCGCCCTATTGGAACTTTTAAACAGGCTTGACAATAAACAAGATTATAAAAATATCCCAAACCTTTGGGTTAAAAAAAAATCTGTTGTCCGTAAAAATGAAGTTGGCCCGTTCATTTCCGATTTGAATTCCCTACCTTTCCCGGATCACGCCCTTATTGATAATCTTCCTCAATTTAAGTATTCACCAATAAAGTTTATTATGGCAGGCAGAGGGTGTCCATTCAACTGTTCCTTTTGTTTTAACCATAAATTCCATGAGCTATATCGCGGAAAGGGGAAAATGGTAAGAACCAGAGATGTTGGTAATGTGATAGAAGAATTGGAAGCGCTAAAAACAAAATATAATGCAAAGTTTTTTTATTTCCTTGATGACGTTTTCCCTTTTGACCGTAGTTGGCTTACTGCCTTTGTAAAAGAATACTCCCGCAAAATTAATATTCCCTTTACCATAGTAACATCAGTTGTTTTTATAGATGATTTTTTTGCAAGGCATATCAAAAAAGCCGGATGCGTGAGTGTTCATTTGGCAATAGAATGTGGGAATGAGAAGCTAAGGAGGGAAGTTTTAAATAAACCTATTAGTAATGAGCAGATCATAAACGCTTGTAGGATCTTAAAGAGGCAGGGGATATCTATTAGCGCATATAATATGATTGGTATACCATTCTCTAAATTTGAAGATGAATTGAAAACTCTAGACTTAAATCTGAAAGCTAAGGTTGATGCTACGTATGTATCTTTTTGTTTACCTTTTATGGACACCCAGATGGGAAAAAAGGCTTTTGACGCCGGTCTCATTTCTAAAGATACGGAATTTCTTTCTTGGTTTGAACGGATACCGATACAAGTTGAAAATAGAGAAAAGGTTGAAAAATTTGCCCACCTTTTTACCCTAATAGTGTTATTTCCGCCTCTTAGGCGGTATTTGTCTGCACTGCTTAGTTTACCTATTCCTAAATCGGTTTTAAAGTTACTGAAAGATCTCTTGAACGGCTATAGCTTAAAAAGAAAAATTATCCCTGTTAAAATTTCTTATATGGAATTTTTTGTTACGGCTTTTTACTTTATCTCAAAGCGTTTTACAAAGTAGGTTATGGGAAAAAAGATTCTTCCAAAAATGGGTTTTCTGCCGAAAATAAGTTATTTTGCCTTGCCATTTATCAAAAGGCCTTACATCCTTTTGTTTAATATTACCCAGAAATGTAACCTTCGTTGCTCGTATTGTTTCGGAAAGTATTATGCGGAGACCGGGGAGCTTTCCTTTCCTCAGATAAGAAAAATACTAACGGAGTTTTATGATTTGGGAGTAAGGCGTTTAGGGATTAGCGGGGGAGAGGCTTTACTTCATAAAGATATTGATAGGGTGATTGAGGAAGCTGTAAAAATAGGTTTTGATGTCGGGTTAAACTCCAATGGAATATTAGTGCCATATCATCTAAAATCTTTACGGCTCTTAAAAAACCTCTCCATAAGTTTGGACGGGACGACGGCGGCGATACACGACAAATATCGGGGAAAAGAGGCTTTCAAGCGGGCTTTAGCGGGGATTGAAGCAGCCTATCAAGCTGGTATCCCACTGCATTTCTGTTGCACCCTGACGGATGCCAATTTAAAAGAGTGGCCTAAAATTATTAACCTGGCAAAAAAGTATAACGCCCTTGTTCAAATAAGCCCCCTTTATCCAAGGTTTCGGGGTGATGGCGGGTTAAAGCTTGCCAAAGCTTGGGAGAAAAAAATTAAGAAAACTCTTACTGATATTATTCAAGAAAAGAAAAACAAGAGTAGTAGAATATTTTATTCTGAAAACACCTATCGTTTAATGCTAAATTGGCCTGATTTTACAAGTGATATTTCTTCTGTAAGAGAGTTGGGGCATCCACCATGTTTGGCAGGCAATAAATTTGTAGTTTTGGATCATAAGGGTCGTTTATTCCCTTGTGTCAGGCTGACGGATTCTCTGCCCGGTCAGGATTGCTTGAAGATGGGAGTAAGACAAGCTTACAATAAACTTCTACAGCCGCAATGCAAGTCTTGCCGGTGGGCTTGTTATATAGAATACAACGCTCTCTTAAACTTTAACCTTTCGGCGATTTCAAATCTCTTTCTGAATCGTTTCAGTAAGGGCTAATCCAAACGTTTATAGACGGTTACCAAGATATCCGGGTTAGATTCGTTCAACCAAGCTTTTTCTTGTGGTGGGTCTGAGTAAATCATTTTCCAATTAGGTGATTTTGATTCTCCCCTTAGAAGAGGTTGGAGTGACTTGTGGATGAGGAACCCTTGGGTTTTATCTAGATATAGATAATCAACTTTGTTTTTTTCCAGGTAGCTTAGGGTTTGTTCCAGTGGGATATTACTGCCTGTCATAACGTAGAAGGGTATACCCTGGGCATAGAAAGCAGGTGCTTCATAGAAGGTTGCCACTTTCGCTCCCGGCCGTGCGTGGTCTTTGAGTATTGCTAACCCCGGGTTTTTGAGCCAACTAACTTGATAGGCTTGTAACTTGTGTTGCGCTTCCCTGGTGTCTACTAAAATTTGGTCAAATTGTGGTTTACTTGTCCAAAAAATGCTGAAGAGGACAAGTATTTGGATAACCACTGCTATATGAATAATTGGAAGAGGCGGACATATTTTGCGTGTGGTTTTGACCAATACAGAGGAGAGCGAAGAAACGAAAAATCCTGTAAGAAGTGCCAATATTGCGCCGGTGACCATAGCATATTTGACAGCGAAACCGCTGAACAAAAGAGGTATGAACCCAAGCAATAGGGATAAAGGTAGGTAAATGTTAAGCCTTTGTAAGTAGAGGTGTTGTGCTAACTTAAGTAGGTTTTCTTTTCTGGTAATAATAAAGAGTGCAGTTGCAGCAATGATTGTTGTGTCGCGGATAGCCCAACTCTGGTAGTCTTTCAAAAGCAACATTTTCAGGAACTGGTTAAATACCAGGTTTAAGTTGCCCTCGGGGTTAAATATTACAGGTGATAAAAACTCCAATGAAATCAGGGAAAAGTCAAGTAGATAAAGACATAATGCCAGCAACGCTATGGTTGTAAGTAACAAACTAAGCCGGTTTCGGAAGGTATTATATAAAGTTAGGAATAATCCTAAGAAACCCAAGACTAGAAGTAGTGAAGCTTGTTTGCTGAAGAGATCAAAGTAAAGAGTTGGAATAGTTGAGACCGTTCCCCAACTTCGTCCAAGTGATCTCCAAAAAAGATATGGTGTAGGATGCCAAAGATTGGAATTATAGTATTTGGGGTCACCGGAAAAATAAACTTGGGCGATTGTAGTTGTACCATTATTGTCTATGTAAGGATCAAAATAGTTTGCTCCAGCCGTCAGGACAATATTCATTCTGGGGTTTAGATTCCATGACCCAAAAGCCTCTCGGATAAAGATAAGATAAGGGGACGCAACAAGCAGAAAAAGAAAAACAAGGATTAGTAATGGCTTAAATACAAGAAAACGTTGCTTTTTTAATGTTACTGCCTTGAGTCCCGTCAGTAAGAAAAGGGAAGTTAGAAAAACCCATCCTTCCAACCGTGCTAAATAAGCCAGCCCTCCGGTAAATCCTGAGAGAAAATACCAACTTAATCTTTCTGTTTTTAAAGCCAAAAAAGAAAACAGAAGTCCTGTGAAAACTATTAATGAAAAGAGTCCTTCGGCTAATGCCGCTTCCTGTGGGATAGTTAAAAAGGTGTAGACTGTAATTAAATACACAGCGATAAAAGCTGCAAACCTATTAAATAAATATTTGGCCAAAAGGTAGAAAGGAATTATCCTTAGAAATAATGATATGCCTGTGATTATTCTTCCGCCTTCCTCAAGTGGAATATTGAAAAATTTATTAAGAAGAGCAATAAACCATGGTAATAAAGGTCCCCATGATAGGTGATATGCGCCTTGCGGCCCATCTTCCAGGGCCTTGCGGGCCATCATAGCAAAGATGGCATCATCGGAAAAAAGGGTGTGGTATCCAAATGTTTGAAACGGGGGAATTAAATAAACCCAGGCTGCAAGAGCCATTATTGGTGAAATTAGTAAAAAGTCGGTGACAGAGAAAAACGGCGCCTTTTTTCGCGTAGCCATGATTTAGCTTGTCACATGTTATACTTATGTTCAGGTTGCTGTCAATCCGGATTTAAGATGCAGAAGATATTTAAAATA
>LCEJ01000011.1 GCA_000997105.1 Candidatus Daviesbacteria bacterium GW2011_GWA2_42_7 | reverse complement strand
GCGCCACAGGAAGTTTTACTTCTGGTACCGCTGCTTGTACTTTTATTTAACCCTCAGTTTTTAGAAGTTCTAACTATTTTTACTCGGGGAGTCAGGTTTAGAAAACCAACCAAAAATTAAATTAATTACCAAAAACCAAAAAGAAATATTTACCACAATAATAATCACTGCCGGAACACTCGATGTAGGTAACTCGCACAAATCCACAGGATAACCCGTAATTTGACATCCAGATGAAAAAGCACCCACATATCTTGCGAACGTAGAATATGCTTGTAATATTACTGTTACCACCCACACCACCACACTTAACCCCAAAGTCACTAAAAACCTTTTTTTAGAAAACCCCCACATATATCTAATATACCATAAGTTTTTGCCAACCTCTTACCTGATGGAAAATGAGTAATCAAGGAGTTCTTTTGCCTCTTCCCTTCTGTTTTGTGAGCCTAATAACACACCTAAAACTTTGTGCCCTTCTTTTTCGGCAAGGGTCACAAGTGTCAACCCTGCCTCAGGGGTATAACCTGTCTTAAACCCCAAAACACCGGGATAAGTTGTTAATAAGTTTATCCCGGAATAGAGGTCATAATCCTGGTGGGCAGGGGTTTCAGGTAAAATGATGTGGGGAGCGCTTGAGATATCCACCAAATGGGGAAAATTCTTAATTGCATATCTTGCCATAATGGCCACATCATAGGCTGTGGAGTATTGCTCCCTGCCGTCTTCCTCCAACCCGGTAGGGTTAATAAAAACCGTGTCCCTCATCCCCAACTGAACAGCTTTGGTATTCATCTGGCTTAAAAAATCTTCCCTGCTTTTTGTCGAAGTTTCCGCTAAAGCCTCTGCCGAGTCATTAGCCGAGACTAAAAACACCCCATATAAAAGCTCCTCAACTGTCAAGCTTTCACCCATCTTTAGTAGCATGCTGTCAGGCTCCATACCGGCAGCCCTTTCACTAACCAGGACATTATCACTCCACCCCTTATTTTCTAAAGTAACAACCGCAGTCATAATCTTGACAAGCGAGGCGATAGGAAGCCTTTGGCGGGGGTCCTTTTCAAAAAGGACTTGCCCGGAGTTTATATCAATAAAATAAGCTGCCTTTGCTGTAAGGTCCGGTACAGGAACTGCAGATGTGCTGGCCTGAACTAGGGGAAACCATAAATTAACTCCCGCCCTGCCATTTTCCCAAGGGGATACCAACTCACTAACAGGTGAAAATGTCAAAAAAAGCCGTACCGCTAAAACAGCAAACACCACCAAAAAAATTACAAACAGGGATTTTTTAAGCATAAGCCTTAATCTATTCTTCGCCCAACACCTGAAGGGGAACTTTGCAAAACAGTGGGGAGCAGCACTTCAAAACGCTGCTCACGGCCCACAATCTTCTCACGTAAAATAGCCTGCCGGTCCACAGATAGCCAATAATTAGGCCCTAGGGCCATACTGCCACTACAGTTGCCGGATGGGGCCAGCCTAAAAACCCCCTTTATTTGGTTTTGTACAAACTTTATCCGGGAGTCACAAGGGATTGTAATTGCCGAGGGTCCCGCAAAATCATTTAATGCAACTGCCCCTCCAACTTCCTCACTGCCGGTTAAAAACCTTAAGGCAACCCCGTCAACCTCAAAGTTATTATGGTATATGATTGGGGCGCCAAACCTTTTTGGGTCAACTGTTATCCCTTCCCCTACACCCAGAAAAAGGTTGTCGTTTATTTTTGGGCTTCCTCCCACCACTAAAATACTCGTCCGCAGTGAACCTTTGAAAATGTTTTTAAAAATAGAGGGGCTTGCATACTTTGTACAAACAGCACACTCCCCGACAACATCAAATTCGCTCTCCCTAATCGTCGTATTGCCCCCCACCAAAAATTTCCGGTAGTTGGACATGACAACGTGGCTTATAATCCCCTCATCCATTTTAATCACATTAAAATCATAAGGGCTGCCCGGGCGGGTCTCATCTGAACGGATCTCCACAGGCTGTTCTTTAGTGCCCCAAACAAAAAATTTAGCCAGGTGAACTTGGATCTTTTGCTTCTCATCAAAATAAAGCTCCCCGTTTTTAACCCCTAAACTTTCAGTGCCCGTATTTAAGCCTGAGCGAAGTTCCCAAGGTAGCCAATGTAAATTAAAATTATCCCCCTCTTTAGCAACTAGAATTTTAGAGCCAGGTTTAACTGAAACAGTTGTCCCTGGCAATGCCCAAAGATCCCCCACAATCTTAATCTCACCACTCCATTCCTCTTTTCTAAAAATAAAGCCAAATTTAGACGTGTTAGAAACTGACGCAACCGGTAAAAGACGGGGAAGTATAAAACCCACAAAGATCCAAAGCAGAACTAAAAACAGAAGCAGGAGGGTAAGACGTAAAAACCAATGGAGCCGCATATTGGTTTCTCAATTCTACCACCTCTTGACAGACGCTACCAGCTTAAAGAACAATAAAGTTAATGCACCGTTTACTGCCTCTTCTTTTAATTGCCGTGTTGGCTGTCACACTATTTTATTACCTGCCGGCAAGGCGTTTTATTGTCTATAAACTGGGTATTTCCGGTGACCTGACAACATCTTGTTGCAGTGAAAATGAGGTCTCATCATCTTTGGGTAATTTTGACGAAGGTGCCAATCTCGCTATTTTCGAAAACCAAACCGTAGACTACCCTAAAACTTCTTTGGCTGCAAGTTTTCTTAAAGAGCCCCCGGACCCTAAGGTTTTAGGTACGAAAAATGAGGCAGGGGAAGACAAATGGATTGAGGTTTCCTTAGAGCAGCAAAAACTCCGGGCTTGGGAAGGGGAGAGGATTGTGATGGAATTCCCGATATCTTCCGGCCTTTGGTATCCAACCCCAAAAGGTGATTTCAGTATTTGGTATAAGACAGGATATCAAAGGATGAAAGGCGGATCAAAAGAGCTCGGGACTTACTATGACCTTCCCAACGTCCCCAACAATATGTTTTTTTACAAGGGCTTTGCAATCCACGGGGCTTACTGGCACAACAACTTTGGAAATCCCATGAGCCACGGCTGTGTCAATGCGCCTTTATCCCAGGTTGAAGAGCTTTTTAAGTGGGCCGGGCCGGTTTTGGCAGACGGGAAAAATTATGTCCGTGCAACAGATAACAACCCCGGCACCAGGGTTTTCATCCATTAAGAATTATTTACTGAGCTCTGCGTCAATTCTTGTTTTGAAGTCAGCGTAACTTAAAGCTCCAGGGAATTTTTGGCCGTTGATGAAAAATGTCGGGGTAGAATTTACCCCCAGGGTCAAGCCGTCCTGGTAGTCCCTGTTTATTTTATCCCTGAATTTGTTGTCACTTTTGTCCAGGTTAAACTTTTCCACATCCAACCCTAAATCTTTGGCAAATCCGGTAAAGATATCTTGGGCTTGGCTACTTTCCTTCCAGGTGTCCTGGCCGTCAAAGATCCTATCATGCATCTCCCAATACTTTCCCTGTTGTCCGGCTGCTTCAGCTGCCAAGCTTGCCGGTATGGCATTTTTGTGTTGGGATAAAGGGAAGTGCCGGTAAATAAAATTTACCTTTCCCGGGTAATCATTTAGGATTTGTTTAATAGTAGGGTTTGCCGACTTGCAGGCTGGACACTGGTAATCTGAAAATTCTACAATTGTTACTTTAGCCGAATCGCTTGCAATTTTAATACTGTCACCCCTAACTAATGCCCCTAAAACATCTTTGTTTACAGGCAGAGAAGAAGGCCCGGATGATGGCTTACTCAAAAGAAAAACTGCCCCTAGGGTTAGGGCAACGGTTGCAAGCCCAATGCCAAGTAAAATTTTTACTTCTGAAGTCATATTATTCCTTAGAACGTAGGTAGTTTACCATAAGGAGGGTGATAATAGCAAATCCTATAGTTGATAAAAGGGGTATGGTTACAAAGCTAAATACCGACCAGGTTTTTTCAGCGCATGAAACCCCTATGCCGCATGGGGCCAAAGCTTCCGGGATAATCCCCACCTGGAGAAGGTGTTGGTAAAAAGCAATTACCATACCCGGTATAGAGAGGGGCAAGACATAAAAAGGAAGCCCCTTGTCCTTGCGGATGATACCTACGGCAATAATTACAACCAGGGGATACATTAAAATCCTTTGGTACCAACAAAGGGTACAAGGGGGGATACCTACAACTTCACTAAAATACAAGCTGCCCAAAAGAGCAGCCAGTGCCTGCACCCAGGCAATATACAACCCGTATTTTTGAAGCCAACCAATCATATTTTTGTTAAAAATTCGTTAACCGAGAGAGCCGCCTTTGCCCCTTCGCCGGCAGCAATAATAATTTGTTCCCCCCATAAATTATTTACATCCCCTGCCGCCCAAATTCCAGGAACGGAAGTCTCTTCCGATTCATTGACTATAATCTGACCCTGCTGATCTTTTTTGGCCAATTTATCAAATCCTGCCGAGGGTATGTAACCGATGTCAATAAAAATACCCTGGACAGATAAAACCTGTTCGCTGTTATTCTGCCCATTTTTAATTTTCAGGCCAGTTACCACACTATCCCCTAAAATTTCCAAGGCTTGGGTGTTGTGTAAAATCTTTACATTGGCTGACCCTTTTAATTTATCTGCCATCACCCCGTCACCGGTAAAATCGTCACTAACATTTATAACTGCCACGGAACTTGCAACTTTAGATAAAGATATTGCGGAATTGAGTGCGGTATTGCCTCCCCCGACAACCACCACATCTTTGCCTTTATATAAAGGCGCATCGCAGGTAGCACAAATTGCTACCCCTTTTCCCAGAAATTCTTTTTCCCCGGGGATCCCTAGCATTTTGGGGATCCTGCCTGAAGCGATGATAACAGTTTTGCCTTTGAGCTCTTCCCCTTCCGTAGTCTTAATCACAAAATCGGGAAATTGGCCGGATAACCCTATCACCTCCACCCCCTCTTTTACAGTTAGCTTTTCACCGCTCCATTTCTCTATCTCTTCTTTAAACTTTTCTGCCAACTGGGCTCCGGTAATTAAAGTGAACCCTAAATAGTTTTCTATCTCTCCGGACAAAGCTGCATTACCGCCGATTATTTTGGTAACGAGCAAGGTTTTTAAGTTTTTTCGGACGGCATAAATGGCTGCCGAAAGTCCTGCCGGCCCTCCTCCAATAATAATTGTGTCAAAAATCATAATTTTCCTGCTGAACCAAAAACCTCAATCTTATGCTCAACTATTTTTTGTATCTCTTCTATTGCCTCGGGCAAAATCTTATACATGGCATACTCATTAGGATTTTCATCCAAAGCTTCCTGTAACCCTTCCTTAAAAGCCTGGCGTATCTCGGTATTTACATTTACTTTGACAATTCCTTTTTTTATTGCCTCTTGAACCTGGTCATCAGGGATTCCGGAACCTCCATGAAGTGAAAAGTATATCGAGGGTAAGCTTTCTGCCAGTTTTTCCAGGATATCCAGTCTTAAATTTTCCCCACCTCCTGTAAAAACCCCATGGACATTACCAAAAAAGGCAGCAAAAATATCTACCCCACTGCTTTGCACAAACTCCTTGGCTTGATTAGGGTCTGTAAACTTGCCCTTGGCAATTTCCCCTTGGGCAGAACCGGTATAGACCTCAGAAGATCCCGTAATATGGTCAATCTCTCCCTCTACTACCAACCCCCCCTGATGGGCCAACTCTACAACCTTTTTGGCAATTTCCAGATTATCTTCAAGGATAAACTTAGAACCGTCAAAATGGATTAAATCATACCCTGCTTTTATACCCTCAATACACTGTTCTAAACTTTCGGCATGGTCAAGGTTTACCAAAATCGGAATACCATATTCTTCCGAATAATTCCTCGCCAAATCCACAATATTCTCTGCCTCCATCCAGGCAGTTTCACCAGGGGAAGATTCAATAATAACAGGGGATTTTTGACTTACCGCCGCCTGGACAATCGCCTTAAAAGTTTCTAAATTCCCGACATTAAAAGCTCCAATGGCAAATTTTTCTCTCCTTGCTTTTTCCAACCATTCCCTAGCAGTCATAAATTATTCAATTTCTTTGGCAGTAATTTTAGAATTTTCTTTCAACCTTGCCTGCATTTTATCATAAGATAAAAGCCCTTTTTGGGGACCAATTTCCTCTACTACCGAAGCTCCGTTGGCTGCCCCCCAGCGCATCGCTTCCGGTAAATCCTTGCCATAGAAAAGCCCTGCCAAAACTCCTGTAGCATAAGCGTCTCCGGCTCCTGTCATATCGATAACCTTAGCCGGAAAGATATCCAATTGATAAAAAATTCTACCGTCAAACCCGTATGACCCATTTTTACCGTCCGTAATAATCACTATCTTCGGCCCAAGCTCGAGTAAACCGTTAAGCATTCTTTTAATATCCACCTTGCCGGTAATTTTTAAGACTAATTCCGTTTCCTCTTTATTTAAAATTAGAAGTTTTGTCAACGATAAAAGCCCGGAGAATTTTTTAATCCCGTATGCAAGTTCATACGTGCCGGGGTTAAAATATAAAGATGCCCCGCTTCTTTGCATATAATTTTCTACCTGATGGTAAAAATTATTTTCCAAAGCAGATTTACCCATAGAGCTTAAATACACATAGCGCGTCCTGTCCAAATCAGGCAATTGGTACTTAAAATCCTGGTGATAGGTTAAAATTGTCCTTTCTCCCCGGAAACTTATAAGGGCTGAGACATTTGAATCCATCCCTTCATTTACTGCTGCATAACGGCTGTCCACCCCTTCCTCTTTTAATTTAGCCAGGGTAAATTTTCCAATTAAATCCGAGCCTATATTTAGATAAACTGCGGTCTTTAAGCCAAGCCTTGAGGCCCCTACGGCATTGTTGGCAGTATTCCCCCCCAAGCTTTGACAGTACTCTTCAACCGGCAGCTTATCCCCAAACCTTAGACATAACTCTTTTCCATCCTTTTCTACCTCCACATGTGCATCATGGATTTTAAAGAAATGGTCAACTGCCGGATCACCAATGGAAATTAGATCAAACATATAATTAGAGTATAGCAAACATATCCAATTATATTTTCACCCTCTTCAACAAAAGCGAGTTGCTTACTACAGAGATAGAACTTAAGGCCATGGCGCCTGAAGCGAAGATAGGGTTGAGTAATACCCCGAAGAATGGATAGAGCACTCCCATAGCTACAGGGATTAAGGCCACGTTATAACCAAAGGCCCAAAAAAGGTTCATCCTGATTGTCCTCATCGTTTTTTTGGAAAGCTCAATGGCAGAAATAACAGACCTCAAGTCTTTACTCACCAGGGTAATCCCTGCCGACTCAATTGCCACATCAGTCCCCGACCCCATGGCAATGCCGATATTGGCCGAGGCCAAGGCCGGGGCATCATTAATCCCGTCCCCCACCATAGCTACAACTTTTCCTTCTGCTTGGATTTTCTTTACCTCCGCTTCTTTTTGATCCGGCAACACTTCAGCCAAAACCCTTTTTATCCCCACCTGCCTGGCAATAGCATTAGCAGTTTTCTCATTGTCACCGGTAATCATTATTACTTCTATCCCCATCTTCTGCAATTTCTCCACCGCCTCTTTGGTATTTTCTTTGACGGTATCGGCTACAGCAATAAGCCCGGCCAACTTTCCATCCACCGATAGCATCATCACTGTCTTCCCCTGACTTTCTAATTCTTCAATCTTAAATCTTAAATCATAAATCTCTATTTTTTCTTTTTCCATCAGCTTCCTGTTCCCTAAAAATACCTTATCTTTACATATTTCCCCCTCGACTCCATAACCTGGGGTAGCTTTAAATTTCTCGACCTTACTTAAGGTAATTTTTTCACTTTCGGCTTTTTGGATAATTGCCTCTGCCAAAGAATGTTCCGATCCTTTCTCCAGCGATGCCGCCAGACCTAAAATGTCATCGCGACGCGCTTCTGTCATCCTGGCTTGTCCAGGATCTTTCTTTCCTGATTCTGGATACGCTTCACTTACCAGAATGACATCAGTAACTACTGGTTTACCATTAGTTAAAGTCCCCGTTTTGTCAAAAATCACCGTGTTTATTTTATGGGCAATTTCCAGGCTTTCCGCATCTTTTATTAAGATCCCCTTCTCTGCCCCTTTGCCAACCCCAACCACAATTGCCGTAGGAGTCGCCAACCCCATCGCACAAGGACAGGCAATAATTAAAACCGCCACAGTATTTAATAAGGCCAAAAGAAACGCAGGATACGGCCCAAAAACATACCAGACAACAAAGGTAATAATGGCCAAAATTATGACAACAGGAACAAAATAAGAAGAGATTAAATCGACAATCCTTTGAATTGGCGCCTTGCTAGCCTGGGCCTCTCCTACCAGTTTTATGATTTGTGCCAAAACGGTATCGCTTCCCACCTTTGTTGCCTTATAGGTAAAAGTGCCGGTTTTGTTAATCGTTCCACCGATCACCTTATCCCCCTTTTGTTTATCAACAGGTATACTTTCCCCGGAAATCATTGATTCATCAATCGAGGACCC
The DNA here is from genome assembly GCA_000997105.1 of Candidatus Daviesbacteria bacterium GW2011_GWA2_42_7. Taxonomy (GTDB): domain Bacteria; phylum Patescibacteriota; class Microgenomatia; order Daviesbacterales; family UBA10151; genus 2-01-FULL-43-38. The sequence goes on along the minus strand of LCEJ01000011.1, from coordinate 12,377 downwards.
CCCTTCTAAAATTTCCCCGTCAACCGGGATCTTCTCTCCGGGTCTGACCCGGATAACATTTTCAACCACAACCTCTTCAATTGGCACATCTATCTCTTTGCCATCTTTTACGATGCGTGCTGTCTTTGCCTGCAGGCCGATCAATTTTTTAATTGCCTCCGAGGTTCCGGCGCGGGCCTTTGCCTCAAAGTACCGGCCCAGGAGAATTAAGCCAATGACCAGGACTGAGACATCAAAATATGGCATAGGCTCAATACCAGCTTGGGCAATCAAACCGGGAAAAAGTGTTGCTACTGCCGAAAACCCGTAGGCAGCCGAAGTACCAATAGTAATTAAGGTATCCATATTGGCAGTTCTATGCCGGAGGGCAGGAAGGGTAGCTTTATAAAATCCAAGTCCTGCCCAAAACTGGACTATGGTTGCCAAAATAAGTTGAAGGAAGAAATTCTGCCCCACCAGACTCCCCCAAAAAATTAAAGCACCAAAAAAAAGACTAACAACAACTTTTTTTTTAAGCCGGGTTAGGTCTTTATTTTTTTCTTTCTCTAAATCATCCGATCCGGCATTATCTTTTAAAGCAGCCTGATAACCAATACCGGAAACAGCAGAGAAAACCTTTTCGTCATCAACCTTCTCCAGGTCAAATTCAACCATCGCCGTTTCGGCCGGTAAACTTACTGAAACATCACTCACCCCGGGTACTTTTTTAATCGCCTCCTCAACTCCCCGAACACAGGAAGCGCAGTGCATGCCTTTTATTAAATAAGTTTGTTTCATAGTTTTCTACTTCACAATGATTTTTCCGTGATACATATTCATTCTACAAGCAAATCCAAATTCTCCTGACTTTTGCGGATTAATCTCCACCGTCACTTTTCCATTTAAAGGAAGTTCCTTCCTTATTTTAAAATCCGGTAAGACTACCTCTGACAAACAATCAGTCGAGTCTTTGCGGATAAAATTAATTTTTGTTGTTTTTCCTTTTTGAATAGAAATTACTTCCGGCGAGTAGCCACCAGAAACTATAATATCAACCTCTTTTTCAACAGCAGTCTCTTTTTCCTTTTTGAAAAGGAAAAACCACCAGGTGAAAATTATTCCTAAACTGCCAACTATTGCAACAATAATTTTATCTTCGCTTATAATTCCCATTTAAAAACCCTCTCTGCCCCTCCAAAACCTGACACTTGTAACTCCGCCGACTTGGCATTTTCCGTAATCTTTGGGAAGATCAGCTCGCCGGAAAGGTGATGGCCACCAGTACCCCCGCTCCAGGAAACCGGTAAATATTCATTACCTTGGTCATCTGTCAATTTTGATACTTTAACCAAGTCTTTATCCAACTCTACCGAATGGGTTGTGAATGTAACCTGGAAGGTTACCTCCTTACCAACCTCTAAAATTTTAGGTGTCACCTCGACGGAAACTTCCCCCTGACCGTCGGTTTGAGGGGGAAATGTTTTCTGTATCGCTTGTTGTGTTAGCTGAGGCTGTGTAACTATCCCGCTCCTTATATTTCTAGACACCACAACCGCCCCCAAAGTAGCCAAGACAACAATTACTATTACTAAGACTTTAATTTTCATATCTTCTTCAAAATTTTAAGGTTTCTAACCATCAGCCCCACTCCGAAAAGATTTGAGACTATACCTGCTGCGAAAAACCACTCCTGGTACCTTGCTAAAAACGTTGCCGCAAGCGATAGCCCGATCAAAGGTAAAACGTCCGTTAAATGGTGGGCACAGCAAGCCACCATCGCCACCGCCGAAGTAGTACTACTCCCTGCCATCATTCCCTTTTCCCGGCCCCCAACATTCCTGAAACCTTTCAGGTAACCGTACAACCCGACCTGTATGCCAAAACCAAACCGTATAAAAAAGTCATATTCACTTCCTCTGGATCTGTTTCCAAAGCCAAATACCTAGCAGAATTAAATCTGCCAAAACTACCAACACAAAAATTGTCCCCCAAAAACTAAACCCTGCAAAGCCGCCAAAACCCATCATGTCTCCGTTTCCCCATTGTCCCATCATATTTCTCACCTCCTTTGGTCCGCCGTAGCTTTCAGCAAAGGCGGTCTTTGGTCCGCCGTAGCTTTCAGCGAAGGCGACCCTAAAGTTTTTTCGAAATCACATAAAAAAGAAAGGCTACCCCTGCAATAAACAAAATATTAAAAATAGCATTCCCTCCAAAAAGCGAATTAATTGTTCCCCCAATATTTTGGATAGTGGCAGTTGCCCCGGTCATTGTGGCCATAGATAATCTCCCGGTTAAAGTTAACCACAAAGTCAAGATCCCTGTTATAAAAAAGATTACACCGGCTATGGCATTGCTTAAAATAATCGGGAACTTCTTCCCTAAAATACTTAGGGTTGTAACAGGCGAACGCAAGATTGTAAATTTTAGCATTTTATCCGAAAGGAAAAGGGAGATCAAAAGCAGGGGAACTACCATCCCTAAAACATAAACCGCCCCAAGTGTAAGTGCTCCAAAAAAACTGGGGGATAAAAACGTCAGGGTTAAAATTCCGATTAAAACCGGCGCGCAACAAGCGCTTGTTATCCCGGAAAAAATTCCCAAAGTGAATATTGATAAAATATCGGTCCTGCCCCCGACATTTGCCGATACCTTTGGCATAGGAAGTTTAACCCCCAATAAGGTAATCAGGGCAACGATAAGCATTACAAAACCTCCGGCGAGATATACATCATTGTGGTACCGGAATAAAAACTGCGAGATGAAAGCCACCCCTAAAACAGCCGGGAGCAAAACTATAAAAATCCCCAAGCCAAAAACCAGGGTCATAAGTAATACCTTTTCTTTTTCCTTAAAGACACTGCCTAAATAGGCAGGAAGAAGAAAGGTGATACAGCAGGGGGCAAATAGCGCCACCATCCCTGCCACAAACGCCGCAATTAGTGAAGTTTGAAAGAGTAAATTTTCCATTTCATGCACCACACCCCTGGAAACTTTTCAGAGCAGGCCACTGGATCTCTCCCACCTGCTTTTTTACTGCCTGATACCCCATACCGGAGGAGAAAGTCTTCGATAATATTTCCTCTGCGGGAACTTTTGCATAGTCCCTGTTATTTTTAGCAAAGTGGTAGGAAATATCGAGGTATGTCCCCGGGAACCAATAGGAATTAAAAGCTAAAACAGTTTTAAAAATCTCATCTTTGGAAAAACCCTGGGAGACCATAAGCTCAATTAGCCCCAAAGCCGCCATGCCATGGTTGCAGTCGGGAAAGGCAGTTGAGTTACCACAACAAGGCCGGTAAACCCCATTTGCAATTTCTTCTACCATTATTTGTTGCCCGGCAGAGAGATTAATATATGTGTGCTTGCTGTAAATATCCATCGGTTTTTTAACCCCAATTGTCCACCCACCGGTTGAAGCAAAATTAGAAGCATTGCCGCTAGCCATCATCTCCCCTTTTTCTAAAATGTCATTTTTATTAGCCAAACCCAAACCCCATAAGACATCCACCCAAAACTGGGCATTACCCTGGTTTAGCTCAATCTTTTGGTCGGAATCATCAAGGTATTTTTTAAACTGTTGTGGCAACTCATCTTTACCGGTTAAGGCCTGGGCCAATTTCTTTTCATCAATTACCCCGTCTTCTACCATTTTCTTCCCCAGGTCACCCCAACTGACTTGAAAAGTATACCCGGATGCAGGAAATACTTTTTCCTGAAGTTTAACTAAATCTATATTGCTTTCATTTTTTACTGTGGTTTTTTCAATATTGGCTTTTGCCGTCAAAGGCTGCCCGGAAATTAGGGCAAAAGAGACCATCACCCAAAGGACTAATCCAAACCAAACAAGCGGCCACTTTCCTTCTAATTTTTTTATCATTTGACTACATTACCGGAGAAGGTAAATTCCATGTAGGGACGGCCGGGGTCATTTGTTTCAAAGCTTACAATGCGGGATATCGGCCCTACCCCCTGAGGGCCAGGGGCTGTCGGGTCATAAACTGCTACAACCTGCCCCTCTTTGCCGGGGGCAATAGCCCCGGTCCAATCTGAAGAAGCAGTGTGCCCTTTCATGCCAAACTCAGGCCCTTTGCCAGACTCCGTCTGCAAATAAACTTTGGTGCACATACATGATGTTGCCAAATTGGCAATTACAAGCTCTTTATCTCCTGTATTTTTAACCTTAAACTCATGAATGGCGTTTCCGCCCGGATATGGGATATCTTTAAAATCAAAATTTGTTTCAGGTGCCTCAATTTTTGCTCCTGCAGTCTTCCCTAGCACTGCCTTTGAAGAACCAGGCGTTGAGTTGCCTAAAAGAACTACCGCACCAACCAGGACAATGGCAGTGGCAACAATAATTCCTATGATTACTTTGGTGTTCATGGCTAGTATTTTATACCATTTTCTTAAAAACATTCATAACTTCTTTCACAGCTTCTTCTCCCCGCCCGTTTTTCATAGCGTCAGCAGCACAGGTTTTAAGGTGATTTTCCAAAATTAAGTGGTCCGCTTCACGTAAAGCCTTTTGCACAGCCTGGGATTGGTGGATAACATCTATACAATACTCCTGGTCTTCCACCATTTTAAGAACTTTTTTTAAATGCCCCTGGGCAATTTTAAACCGGTGAAGTATTCTTTCCTGGGTATCCTTTGGCCTATACATATCTTTAAATTGTCATTCTGGCGAAGGCCAGAATCTAATCCCCCTATGGGGGATATAATACTTCAAAAAAATTCCAGTGTCTAGAGGGAAATTAATTACAAACGATGTAAATTCAAGATTATTTAATAAAAAGAGGGGTCTGCAAGATCAAGTTATTATATAAAAGAAGACTCCCTACTAATATATAAGCAACACCTCTAAGTACCTGCCAGACAGTGGTTGTAGATGTTATTTCTGTTGCCCTACCTGCAAACATATTATGTAGCTTTATCAACCAAACCCTGGTTTTAGGATGCATCATCCCCAATCCTTCAATTAAAAACCAAATACCAACCAATAGCTCAAATTTATTTAAGACACCCTCTGTTTCCATAATTAACTTTTACTTACCTAATACAAAATCAGCATAGGAATACATAAGGTTATTTAAAATCACCGGTAATCTTAGTATATCCTCTTTGCCAAAATAAAAGTTGATTGTAAAGTGAATCATATATAAAGATATTATTATCGAGAGGCCACCTAAAACCAAACCGTATATCTTGTAGTAAGTAGCAGTTCCCTTACCGAATTTTGTTTTAGCTCCCTCAAGCTGATTAATTGATTTTACAAATAAAGCCCAGTTTAATTTTCCAAAGATTAGTAAAATACCAACGATAAACAACAGCACCCACACAATCAAAAAGGAAATAAGAGCCAATGACCACCCGCTCATACCTTTTTATTATAATCCAAGATACAAAGAACTCCAACTACTTGGGTTACCAGCATTAAAAGGTTCAGGCCGTCACTTGATGGACTAGTATAACCGGAGGCAAGCCAGAAATTCAGGTTTAAAAATGCCCCACCGATAAGCCCCACAATTAGCAGCCATAAGGTAACTTTACACTTTGTTTTTGGTTGGAAAATTAAATAGAGTGCGGGTATAACTATAGCAACTGCAACCAGCGCTTCCCCCCACATCACCAACTGACCAAAAGTCTGAGAATTAGGAATGGCCGTATTTTGTAAAAAATCTCTATAAAAAGCATTAGGGTTTTTTGAGGCAAACCGGGAGAGGGTTTCCCCTAAAGTTTGTACAAAAGTACCGGAGGTAAATTTCCCAAAACTGCTCCTTGACCAAATTAAACCGGCAAATCCCCGATTCCCCAAAATGGTCATTAATGCCGATAATTTTCATAGGCACCGGGTAGTATTGGGTTACAACCTCTGCTACTGCAGAACCTAAGCCACCAAAAACCTGGTGCTCCTCAACAGTCACAATTCCACCTGTTTCCTCCGCAGCCTTAATGACTGCTTCCATATCAAGTGGTTTGATAGTGGATACATTTATTACCCGAACACTTATATTACTCTCTTCAAGTTCTTTTGCAGCTAAAAGCCCCAGGTAAACCATCTGCCCAGTAGCAATAATAGTTGCATCCGCGAAGCGCCCTGAGCTTGCTTGCAGTGAGCTTGTCGAACCTGCCGAAGGGTTTCCTTCCCGGAAAACCTGCGCCTTACCAATTTTAAAAGGAGTATTTTCGGTAGTTATTACCGGCACTTTTTCCCTGGATAACCTCATATAACAAGGCTTCCTTTCTTTTACCATTGCCAAGGTCGCCTTTTTTGCTTCGATAGCATCACATGGGCTTAAAACTACCATATTGGGTAAGGCTCGAGTTAGGGCAATGTCTTCCAAAGCCTGGTGCGTTGCCCCATCAGGGCCAACCGAGATGCCTGCATGAGAGCCAATTATTTTAACCGGCCGGTTGTTGTAACAAATTGTAGTCCTGATCTGCTCCCAATTTCTTCCCGGAGAGAAAACGGCATAAGAGGTCATAAAGGGGATTTTCCCCTCCGCTGCCATACCGGAAGCCAAGGCTGCCATATTTTGTTCTGCAACTCCCGCCTCAATAAACCTTTCCGGAAACTTATCTTTAAAAGCTTGTACCCTGGCAGATTCTGTAACATCGGCACAAATTGCCACCACATCTTTATTTTCCTCCCCTGCCAAAACCAACCCTTCCCCAAACCCATCCCGGGAAGGTATCCGTTCAACATCTTTATCAAAAAGTTTAGGGTTTAAACTATTCATGTTCCGACTTTATCTTCCCCTGCAAGGTCCTTAGTTCCTGCAAGGCAATTTTTGCCTGCTCGTTTTTGGGCGGCTCGCCCGGGATATCAGTGATCCCGGGAGGAACCCCATGCCACTTAAAATCGTTCTCCATAAAATCTACTCCCTTACCCGGGATAGTATGGGCAATTATTAAAACAGGTTTTTCAAAGATTGCCTTTGCCTCACTGAAAACCCCAATAATACTTTCAAAGTTATGCCCGTCAATTTCCAACACATGCCAGCCAAAAGCCTCATATTTTTCCTTTAAGGGTTCCAGCGGCATAACGTCTTCTGTAAAACCGTCTATTTGAATATTATTCCTGTCTATTAGAGCTGTTAAATTATGTAACTTATTTTTTCCGGCAAACATTACCGCCTCCCAGGTATTTCCCTCGTCCTGTTCCCCATCCGACATCAAACATATTACCCTCCAAGAAGATTCATCCATCAAACCCACTAAAGCCATCCCGCAAGCTTGGGAAAGCCCCGACCCCAAAGGCCCGGAGGTAATCTCTAACCCCGGTAAAGACTCCCTGTGAGGGTGACCCTGCAGCCTTGACCTTAATTTCCTTAAGGTTTGAAGCTCCGAAACAGGAAAATATCCGGCATGGGCTAAGCTCACATAAAGCACCGGGCAAATATGGCCGTTGGATAAAACCAACCTGTCCCGATCCTTCCAATCCGGCTTTTTAGGGTTATGTTTTAAAATTTGGAAATAGAGTGCAGTGAGGACATCCGCCATCCCTAAAGGTCCGGCAGAGTGTCCTGACCCTGCCTGAAGAAGCATCTTAATAATGTCTTGGCGAATTACATTTGCCTTCTCTTCTAAGTTTTGGATATCTTGGGCAGAAAGAGCCATCTTAAGTTTCTAAATGCTTATGCTCACCCCGGGAAATTTCTTTCTCAAACTCCCTGATAGCTTTTAACACCTCCCTGGGGGAATCAACGATCTTATAAACCCGCGCCTCCTCCGGCCGAAGCAATAAGTTGTTTTTTAATGCTTTCATTATCTTCTTCCAAAATTTTCCGTATAGAATAAGTGGCTTGTGGTGTCCAAAGTATAACCTTGCAAGCCCCCAAGCCATAGCAAATTCGGACATAGTGCCTGAGGCACCGTTAAAAATAACATACACCTGCCCCTCTTTCATTAAAGTCAGGGTCCTTTCAACGTAGCTCTCGGTTTTAATCTCTTTATCTATGGGGTTATTAGGGTCTCTCCCTTCAAAATTATCAACACCATCACCCGGATCCGGGTAAAAAGTCACGCCAACAACCTTACCCCCTGCAACTTTTGCCCCCCGGCTGGCAGCCTCCATCACTCCCGGCCCCCCACCGTCTACTACCGTATAACCTGCTTTTGCTAAAGCAGAGGCTACCTCAAAAGCTGCATGGTAAACTTTATCCCCGGGTTTTGCATCAGCAAAGCCAAAGATTGCAACCTGCGAAATAGAAGGGGCCTTTTCAGTCTCTAAGTGATTGTCTAATTTTCTCCAGATTTTCAGCAATGTTTCCATTTATTATATGTTCCCCAATTACCAGGTAATCCGCCCCGGCATTACTTAATAGTTTAGCAGAATTTTCATCAATTCCGCCATCTACTCCAACAAATGTGTTTGGGAGAGCGTAATCTTTAACCTTTTTTACCTTGTCTACAGAAGCCAGGATAAATTCCTGGCCTGAAAAACCCGGGTGGACCGACATCACTAAAACACCGTACACTACAGCTTCAAAATACTTATACTGTTCAACCGGGGTTTCGGGGTTCAGGGCTAATATAGACTTTTTCTTAAGCTTATTAATTAAATCAACAGCATCCATAGCTTCTTTCCGGTCAACTTCTGCATGCACGGCAATTCTTTCAAACCCTAAATTTACCAAATCCTCCACCCATTTACTTGGGTCTTCTACCATCAAGTGGGCTTCTTTTTGCAGTATCGTGGGGTATTTTCTAATTACATCCAGCCCAACACTTTTATTGGGGACAAACTTACCATCCATAATATCAATTTGCACCCAACCTTCGGCCCTTCGGCCTCGCTCAGGGCGGACAAGCCCAGGACAGGTTGATACTTTCTCAATTTTTTCCCTGTACTCATCTTCGGTGGTAGCCAAAATTGCCGGGATTATCGAGACGTCAGTTAGCATCTTCCACCTCTTCCAACTTTTGCAGGCGGCGGATGTGGCGTTCCCCGTTCGAAAAAGGAGTGTCCAGGAAAGTTTTTGTAATTTCCCAAGCGCTTTCTTCGTCTAAAATATCTGCCGGAAGGGATATTACATTAGCATCCTCGTGTTCCCTGGCCTGTTTTGCCCTGGCCACATCAAAAACCAAAGCCGATCTTACACCATCAATTTTATTGGCTACCATATCAACCCCCGCCCCTGACCCGCAAAAAATTACCCCGCGGTTGACAGAATCTCCCACTGTTGCCTCTGCCACCCTTTGGGCAAAATCAACATAATCATCAGAAGGGTCTAAATGGTTATTCCCTAAATCAGTCACCTCAAGCCCTTCATCAATAAGTCTTTTCCTTAGTCTCTCTTTTAACTCAAACCCCCGGTGGTCGGCACCCAGATAGATCATACTTTCCCAGTGTAACCAAACATCTTTTTAAAGACAAGGTAAGTGACTTTGGCATCATCCAAAGCTCTATGGGCAGACTTTCTTTCAATCTTCAAAAGGCGGCACGCTTCCCCTAAGCTGAACCTTTTCATCCTGCGGTCTGAAAACATCTTAAAATAGACCATCGGCATTACATCTAACCGGTGATAGTAAAAAGGGTCTGTCTTCCCATATGCAAAATAGGCTTTGTCCAAAAATGCCCAATCAAAGTTAACGTTAAACCCAACCAAAACCCCATCCTTCCCAAAATTATCCAACATTTTTAAGGCATCCTCAAGTTCCATCGCCTCTTCCCACTCTTTTTCGGAGTAACCATTTATCCCCAGTGCCTCTTTTTCTGCCAGGTGGATATTTTTTGGCTTTACTTTTATCTGCAACTCCCCCAAAACCTTAAAAGGCTTTTTCGGGGCAACCTTCAAGGCTCCAATTTCAATAATCTCATGCTTCTGTACCCTAAGCCCGGTGGTCTCAAGATCCAAAAAAATTAAGGGGCGGGACCTAAAATCAATTTGGTTTGTGTTTGTGATATCCATATTTATTATGTTTGATATATTAGCAACTAGTTGACCACCCTTGCAAGTAATGATATAAATTCTCTTGTCCTGATTCGTTAGGATTTTCAAAGAAACCCGCTACGTGCGGGTTTTTTTGATCACAAAAGCTATTTCCTCAACTCCCCAACCGTCGTTGTCTCTTCATGGCCAGGATAAACAACTGTCTCTTCCGGCAACTTCAGCATCTCTTTAACCGATTTTTTAAGGTCTTCCGCTGAACAGTATCTAAAATCCGTCCTGCCCACCCCACCACCTTTAAACATTAAGTCTCCACAAAATAGTGATTTACTTTCCTCATTATAGAGGCAAACTCCCCCTGGAGTATGCCCTGGTGCAACTTTCACCTCAAACTTTACTTTACCAACTGCAAGTTCCGTACCCTCAAATAAACTTTCAGTTTCTACGGCCACAGGATCAGCTTCAACCCCCAAAAAATATTCGGCTGATCTTTTGGCATCTTTAAGTAAAAAATTATCTTTGGGATGTGAAAAGACAGGGATATTGTAGGCTAAAGAGAGTTCTGTAACAGCTAAAACGTGGTCAAAATGACCGTGGGTTAAGGCGATCCAAACAGGCTTTGCCCCCAAGTCAGCAATCTGCCTCATAATAAAATCCCCATCATCCCCGGGATCAATTATCCCAACTTCTCCACTATCTTCTATAAGATAACAATTCGTCTGCAGCTGCCCCACCGGCAAAGTCAAAACCTTCATGGAAAAAATCATAGCACATGCTTAAACTACTTGACACTCCCGCCTGCCACCCCTGGGGTGGATTAGCTTGACACCTGCGGATTTTTAATTGATACTGAAGTTAAATGCCATCCAGAATTATTCCTTTTGTAAATGACCACTTTTACCATATTTACAACAGAGGAAGTGAAAAACGGCCTATATTTGAAAACCAAAGGGATTACCAAAGATTTTTAAAAACTTTAAGATATTACCAGATAGAAGGTCCTAAGCCAAGATTCTCTCGCTTCCCCTCACCTCTTGTTAATAAACTAGATGAATCTAAACAAATAGTTGAAATTATTGCCTACTGTTTAATGCCTAACCATTTCCATCTTCTTATTAAACAGTTAAAAGACGGTGGCATTACCGAATTTGTAGGTAAGCTCAGCAATAGTTATACCAAATATTACAACACCAAAAATAATAGGGTAGGACATTTATTCCAAGGGGAATTTAAGGCTGTTATTATAGAAAGTGACGAACAACTAACCCATGTTTCCCGTTATCTCCACCTTAATCCTTATGTGGCGTGTCTCACTAAGGAAGTAGACCAATATAAATGGACATCTTATCGAGAATACATTGATCAAGGTTTCCCTGGACTGTGCTCTAAAGAAGAAGTGCTCAGCCATTTCAAAGGTCCTCAGGATTACCAGCAATTTGTTTTAGATCAGGCAAGTTATGCTTTGGAGATAGAGTTTATCAAGCACCAATTAATTGAAGAGGTCTAGCCTGCCACCCCAGGGGTGGAAAGCTAAAACCAAGTGAGACATTTTTATTCATCAGAGAGCAGGTGGAAATATTCTGCTCCTTCAGGGAGACCGCGGTCAGTAAAATATTCACTGAGAGCCAAGTAGGCAGCCAACATACGGAAGCTTTGTTCGGCTTCATCACGAAAGAAATCGGAGTCATTTTGGTCCTTCCAGGCAAAACTGCTTAATTGTAGCTCACTCATCTTGGCCATCAGACTAAAAAACATTTTCACTCTGGCAGTATGTGTTCCCCAGTCTAATATTTGCATGGAGATATAAGGAAAGCCTTCGTGTTGAAAGCGTTGAGTGTAGTTTTTGTAACTCCAAAAGGAGGCAGGTAACTTATCCAGCTGAAGGGCGGCAAACCTTAACTTTTGACAGTGCTCCTTGATATCGTCCAAAGGAGGAAAACGGGTTTCGGAAACTATCTCTACTTGTGGGTCACCATCTTCGTTGGTGCGGACGGTAATAGTTTTGTGTTGGCCGGGAGCAAAAGGGCTGGAATAATGTTCCAAAGCATCCTCCAGTTCCCCAAAATAGAGCCGGGATTTTTCTAGCTCTTTTTTAGTAGGTAGGCCTTTATCTTTAAAAATTTCCTCCGTGGCTCTAGCTGCTTTTAAGGCTTGGCCGCTGGCTTTTTTAAAAATATCCCTGGTTACTTCTGAGGACCCGTCTTCAATACTCATGGTGGAGATAATATCAAAAATAGGGGATAGAAATCAAACTACTCAGTTTGTGGGCAGTGTCAGCAGGCGCTATACCCACAGGAGTGGCACTTCTTACACCCTTCTTCAAAGACAAATGTAGCATTACCACATTCAGGACAAAGGTCGGCCATTTTAACGGGTCCGGAATTATCCTGTGAAGCCAAAGTCATATTTTCCCCACCCCAACCGTTTTCCTGATGGTCGATAATTGTCAGGTTTAAAGGAATCGTTTCCGCTGCAGATTCCTCAGTCTTGATTACCCCAAACTGG
>LCEJ01000010.1 GCA_000997105.1 Candidatus Daviesbacteria bacterium GW2011_GWA2_42_7 | reverse complement strand
TGGATCTGCCCGGCAGTATTTTTTACAGTTACCCTTCTTGCAACATCCAAAAATTCCTGCCAGGTAACTGGTACCGTAGCTCCGGCAGCTTTTAAAATATCCTCATTGTAAAGTAAAGCCAGGCCATCAATCTCTTTTGGGACCGCATAAATTTTTCCACCGTTTATCAGGGTCTCTTTTGCTATCTGGTAAAAAAGTTTAGTGTATTCGTCTGTTGATAATATCTCCCCGGGTGCAGGCGATAAGTCTTCTGAAAACATCGGCAGCCATGATGAATGGATTAGAAAAATATCCGGGCCTTGCCCTGCCTGAAGTTGGGTCAAAAGCCTGGTCCTGTAATTTAGTAATGATTGCCTTGCAAAGGTAATTTTAACTTTTGGGTTTTGTAGCTGGTAACTGCCGATAATCGGCCGGAAGGGAGCTTCATCTTCCCCTAAACCCCAATAATTTAAGCTAATATTTTTATCTTCCCCCTCTTCTTTTTGTAATAACATTCCGCTAAAACGCCAAAATAAAACCCCAAAAAGGGCCGATATTACTAAAACTGCGAAAACTATCTTTTTCACACTTCAATTATACCTAACAACCCATTACAATGAACATGATGAAAACAGAGTTGCTAAAACCTGCCATAATTTACCTGCTGGCTTTTTTTACCCTGGCCCTTTTTCTTTACCTGCTTTTTTTAACCTATTACCAAGATAGGTTTTTCCCTGGAGTACAAATTGCCGGCGTTGATTTAGGCGGAAAAACCCCGGCTTTAGCTTACCAGCTAATTGATACCAAGTTTCAGGAAAGGGCCGCCACCCCGATACAGGTTACCTACCAGGACCAAAGTTATAGCTTAAGTTTTCCTGAAAGTAAGCCACAAACAGATATTAGGGCAAAACTTACAGCTGCCTACTCATTCGGCCGTTCAGGCAATTTTTTAGAAAACTTCCGTGACCAATCCCAAGCCCTACTGTCAAACCTAAACTTCCCCCTGCAAATGTCTTATGGTAATGAAACACCCCTGAAAAACCAGGTAACCCAAATAGAAGGAGGGGTAAAAAAAGAGGCTGTAAACGCCCAGCTTACCCTGGGAGAAGATATCACTGTTATCCCCTCAAAGACCGGGCAAGAGCTTGACCGGGAAGCCTTTTTGCAGCAGATTGCATCTTATCTTGTGATGGAAAGTGACCCCCCTACTACCCTACCTATTACTATTACCGAGCCAAAATTTTCCACGGCTTTAGCCCAAAGGGCAAAAACCGCTTTAGAAAGCGTGAAGGATCCCCCTATCAGCCTAAGCTTTGAAAAAAGTTCCTGGAAAATTGACCAAGCTGTTTTATTGACCCTTTTGGATTTTAACCGCACTAAACCTGTTTTAGCCTCCCTGCAGTTGGACGGCCGGACAGCCATAATTGAGGATATTACTATTGCTTCCCAAAAGATCTCTGACCAGGAACTGGTGTTGGATACCGATAAACTGGATTCCTATCTTTTAGACCTCGCCAAAAAAATCGACCGGCCCACGCAGGATGCAAAGTTTAAATTTGACCCGGAGACAAAAAGGGTCCGGGACTTCCAACCCGAAGAGGAAGGAAGGAAGTTGGATACTGTAAAAACAGCGGAGCTTATCATCCAAGCTTTAACAGGATCCTCGCACGACATCACCCTCCCGGTCAAGGTAACAAAACCTAAAATCGCCGCCTCATCCGTTAACTCTTTTGGTATCCAGGAACTTATAGGTCAGGGTATATCCCACTTTACAGGCTCCATAGAAAACCGGATCTATAACATCAGGCTGGCCGCCTCGCGTATTAACGGCACCTTACTCCCCCCGGGAGAAATATTTTCTTTTAACGGAACAGTCGGGGACATCTCCAGCGCTTCAGGTTACAAACAAGCCTATGTCATTAAGTCCGGTAGGACAGTTTTGGATGACGGCGGGGGAGTTTGCCAGGTTTCCACGACCCTTTTTCGGGCAGCCTTAAACTCCGGATTACCCGTAATAGAACGGACCGCCCACGCCTACCGGGTGGGCTATTATGAACAAGGATTTCCCCCGGGGCTTGATGCCACGGTTTTTTCCCCCACGGTTGATTTTAAGTTTAAAAATGACACTGCGGCCCATGTTTTAATCCAGGCCTATGTTACCGGCACTACTTTATATATTGACCTTTACGGCACTTCTGATGGCAGGATAGCCAAACTTTCTACCCCGGCAGTCACCAACCAAACCCCACCTCCCCCTGAGCTTCGCCAGGACGACCCGGAGTTGCCTCGCGGGGTGGTCAAGCAGGTAGACTGGTCTGCCTGGGGAGCCAATGTGAGTTTTACAAGAAGTGTTACCCGTGCCGGGCAAACCTTAATTTCAGAAACCTTCAGGTCAAACTACAAACCCTGGCAAGCAGTTTTTTTAATAGGAACAAAGGAATGAATTAGACCAACTTAAAAAGTTGTGCCCCATTTACTGCTTCTTCAGAGTCTAACACTGTTCCTGTAGGTACAACATGACTTCCAAAATTAGGATAATTTAAATCTGCGAATTTTCCCCTGGATAATTCGCGGACTCTTTCATTTATTTGTTGACTATTTAAACCCTTTTCGTCTAAAAAGACGACGTTGTCTCTGATATAGGCCTCTTTATCTTCTATCCAATCAGCCTGTTCAATAAACTTTAACACCCGATCTTTATTTTCGGTTGAAGTAACAACAAAGTGAGACGTATCTCTCAGAGAAACTTCGTATCCTTGTCTATTATTTTTAGTATCGTAATTTTTATTAAAGACGTGTAGTCCATCAGAAGCAAAGAAGGAAGAAACCTGTAAAATCTCAGCTTCAGGAAAGACAAAATTGATCACCCCTAAACCATAATAAACACCGTCTAAAACTAACAACTCATATCTTTCCCTCTTTGATCTTGTATTCAATATATACCCTTCAGCACTCTGATGGAAATCAGCTTTAATGACCCGATGGTTCATAGCACTATTATCCTTGTAATCAAGATCAAAATAGTCTGGATATTCAACCACCCGGGCATGAGTTCCACTGGTCGCTATATGTGTTTTGCCATATCTGTCTAATTGACTCTGTCTTGACCCAATATATCCGGATTGAAAAATACTTTGTATCCCTTCATGAGCCACTCCATGGGAAAGGTAGCGCTCCGGCTGTTTTAATTCTTCTACAGCCTTTACAGAGGAACTCTCGCCATTTAGTTGGGCGCGTAAATCTTTAATACATTCTCCTATGTCATGATGTTTTGGATAATACCCCAGTAACTCTCTTGCTTTTTTAATACTCGCCAATAAATATTCTTTGGGATGGGCGCGTAAAGCACCGGTACCGGTAGGAGAGCTTATATGCGGTCCCAGCACATTAAGAAGATTCCTGGGAACACGATCAATATATTCTCCTCTTCTTAATTTATCCATAAAGAGATTAAATTGCTTTGTGTCTTCAATTAACGCTTCTCTAAACTCGGGAGGGAAGCTATCCAGCGTCAGAAAAGTTGATCGTTGTATCTCTCCTTGTAATGAAGCTAGCTCTTTTTCTGCAGGTTCAACCTGGGCATATTGCTCCAACAGCTTTTGATCTTCCATTTCAGGGGTAACGTAAGAGTTGGCAGTCGCGTTTAAAGGCGTGATTCCATGAGGCTCTCTTCTGCCCAAAACCTCTCTTAGCCTGTTTGGAACAAATCTAAGTAAACGACCGCCTTCAGTCTTTGCTTTTGGAGGACTACTGTCTGCGGTTTCTGGAGTAGAACTACCGTCACCCATATCATTACTATACAACACCAGAGAGATATTAAAGAATAGTTTTTACCCTGGCAAGCAGTATTCCTGATAGGAACAAGGAATAGTGTTATTGACATAATAGTAATATTGCCATATACTTGTTATTGTCATGCAAACAACAATATCAATAACAAGTAAATGGCAGATTCATATCCCCAAGGCGGCCAGAAAGGCTTTAGGGCTGAAAAAACCAGGAACAATAGAAATTAAAGCTGAAAAAGGAAAGCTTACTCTTACCCCTGCCAAAAAGAACATCTTGGATTATGCCGGTAAATATCATTATTTATTAAATAAAAAAACTAGAAAAATTAATATAGATAAAATTAGAGATTATATTGATTACTCAAACGCGTGAAAAAAATTTTTATTGATACAAACCTTTGGGTTAGATTTTTTATTGAAGATAACCAGGAACAATTTTATCAGAGTAAAGCACTACTTACTCAAGTTGAGGAAGGAGATTTTCGTGCCTATACCTCAACAATTGTTTTGTTAGAATTGCAATTTGTATTGCAAAAGCTTTATCACTTATCCTTTGAAAAAACAGTTGAGATATTTGAAATTATCCGTAAAGTCAGAAACATCACTATCATAGAAAAAACTAACCTTGATTTAGCACTTCAATTCTTAAAGCTATATAAAATTAAATTTCCTGATTGCCTAATTGCTTCTCAACTGCCAAAAAATACTGTCTTGGTCAGTTTTGATCAGGAATTATCTAAAATTAAGGAGATTACAGTCAAAGACCCTGGGCAGATTCTGTCTTAATGAAACTTTCCACTCCAACCTCAAACCCTGGCAGGCAGTATATTTGGTAGGAACACAATAACCCTGGCATGATACAATTTCCTGGTGAATTTCACTCTTGATCAAAACCTTCTAGAAAAATATCCAGATACGATTATCGCCTTTGCGGTTATAAAAAATGTTAGCATCTTCGGCCCGGACGAAAAATCAAACCAGATACTAACCAGTATCTACCCTGAAATTATTAAAAAATATACCCTGGATCAGTTAGAAATCCATCCCCACTCTCAAGCTTACATCAACTTTGCAAAAAGATTAGGGATTTCTCCGGATTCAGCTTTTCTTCCCCACCAGCAAATAAAAAGAGTTCTTAAAGGAAAAAGTATAGGCAACATCAATAACATAGTTAATAATTATATGGCTTTAGAGCTCGTAGACAACTTATCTTTTTCCGCTTATGACATGGACACAATTAAAGGAAATACTACAGCCGACTTAGCCAAAGGCGGCGAGCAAATGACTTTAATCGGCGGAGAACAAACAACTTTAAAAGCAGGAGACTTTATAATGTCTGATTCACAAGGGCCCTTCTACTCTTTTAGCGAAAGCTACCGGGACAGCTCTAAAGTTACTCCTCACACTAAAAATGTCCTTTTTATTGTTGATGCTCCAGAGGGAATAAGCAGTAAAGAAGTGACCAACACCATTAAAACACTAACGGAACAGTTTGATAATAGCTCCTACTTTATACTAGACCGAAACAATCCACTCTGTAACGAATTTGTATGAAACTTCCACCCTTGAAACTTCCACCCTTGGGGTGGAATAGGCAGACACCTGCGGATTTTATAGTATTTCTAAGGCTAAAAAGCTGGAATAAATTGGGAATTTAAGGCTGCTGATTGGCAACATAATAATCTATTAACCTTCTGATCATTCCCTGATAGGAAGCTTTGTGTTTTTTAGCAACAGTTTTGAAAAAATCCAGACTGTTTTCGGTGAGTGTTAAAGTCACTCTTGTTTTTTTCTCATTTAAGATTAGGTTCTCCGGGCGTGGTAAAAAATCACTTATTACCCGTGCTTCAATTGGTTCGTTAGTATATTTTATTTTGTTTTTCATATATATTTTTGCCTTTCCTCCAGTAACCGGCTCCAATTATGCGAATGCTGTTACGCCGGTATGTAAAGCGGACAGTTAAAACACCTCCTCTCACTTTTCCAAAACAGAAGAAACGTTTTTCGCCTTTGCTGTGACTTAAATCTTCTGCAACTACGCGTTTTGAATCAATAAACGCATACTGGGCTGTTTCAAAATTAACTTTATGCTTTTTAAAATTCTCAGCATTTTTATCTTGATCCCATTCAAAAGATGTATGCATAAATATATTACCATATTAGCATACATTTTACCATATATAAAATGCAACTTTTACCTCTTCGACCCATTCGGCTAACACTCAGGGTCGTACTGAGCAAAGCCGAAGTACGACAAGCTCAGGGCAAGTCATAATGGTGAGCAAAATCGAACCACGTCTTTTGGGGAATTTAATCTAGTAATTGGCCAGTTCTTGGAGGTCGTCCGGTAAATGGTCTAACCCTTCAAATTCTTTCACTACAATTTCCTTAATTTTAGATTTTAGCTTCGGTTTTATTTGGGGATAACACATTTCCACTTCTCCCCCAATACTCTCACAATCATCTTCAATTAAAACGTCCGGCATAATTTTCTCTACCATTTGGGCATAGCTTTCCCCGTTTTGCCTATATATAATCTCCCCTTCCGGGAAATTAAAGCGTTTTAGAACTCCCTTGTCTTTCTCTATTTCGGACACCTCTTCATTGGAAGAAAGGTAAAGAATTCCCGCTCCTTGGTCTGTCCATTTTTGAAGTTTAGCAACGGAATCGCCAACAGGGATATAACTTGCAAAATCATGCAAGGAACTTTCATCTTTGTGCATTGTTATCGTGCCATGAAGAAAAACAGCTATTTTCATATTTTTCTTACAAATTTCTGATTTGATTCCTAGATAAATTTATGTTAAGATGCTTATATCACGATGACTGGATAGGCCTAAGGTTTCGACCGACCGCCGATGCCAGTCTTTTTTTGGATAAATTCCAAGCTCCCTTTTAGCTGGTCCATCCTCACTATAAATGAAGAATATGGCTTAAAAAGCCGGGAATAATATTTATTCGGGGCAAATATGTGGAGAAGCTTATTCTGTTGGGCCAAATATTCTGCCAGGCAGAAAAAATCTCCATCACCTGAAACTATAATAGCTTTTTTATAATTTTCAAACTGGATCATGGTGTGTAATACTAATTCCGCATCTACATTACCCTTAACTAATTTATCTGGTAATTCCATAGTCGGTTTGAGAATTACTATATATCCCATTTTCTGTAAAGAAGTATAAAGGGTCTCGTTGCCAGGTTTGTAGCCAATAAATAGATACGCTTCTGCAATGCCATATTTATTACGCAGATATTGCCTAAACTTACGCCAATCCAGTTTCCATCCCTGGCTTTGTACTCCTAAATTTAGATTCTGGCTGTCAATAAAAGCAAATGTCTTCATTACAAAATTCAGTATATCCAGTCAAAGCTTAAAATTCCAGGACTGGCAGGCAGTATGCTTAGTAGGAACACAATAGTTCTGGCATGGTACAATTTCCCCATGAATTTCACTCTTGATCAAGACCTTTTAGAAAAATATCCGGGTATTGTCATCGCCTTTGCAGTTATAAAAAATGCCAACATATTTGGGCCGGATGAAAGATCTAATCAGATATTAACCAACATCTATCCTGAAGTTATTAAAAACTATACCCTGGACCAGCTAGAAAATCATCCCCATTCTCAAGCTTACATCAACTTTGCAAAAACCCTGGGAATTTCTCCGGATACGGCTTTCCTTCCCCACTTACAAATAAAACGAGTTCTCAAAGGGAAAAATATAGGCAATATTAACAATGTCGTCAACGCCTACATGGCTTTAGAGCTCATGGATAATTTATCCTTTTCTGCTTACGACCTGGATAAAATCCAAGGAGATATTACCACCAGCTTAGCCAAAGGCGGTGAGCAAATGACATTAATTGGCGGAGAAGAGGTAACTCTAAAGGCGGGGGACTTTATAATGTCTGATTCCCAAAGTCCCTTCTATTCTTTTAGTGAGGGCTACAGGGATAGCTCAAAAGTCACTTCTCAAACCAACACGGTGCTTTTTATTGTTGATGCTCCTGGAGGAATAGACAGTAAAGAAATAACAAACGCCATTAAAAAACTTGCGGAACAATTTGATAACAGTGCCTATTTTATACTCGACCAAAACAATCCACTCCACAAGTTATAATCGTGGGGCAAAACAGCTCAACAATTCCTACCCTAAATGACTACCAATATCCCACCTCGGGGGTGGGATATATCCTAGGCTAACTCACATCCATACGAGAAATTAAATCTTTGACAAAATGTCATTAAAAAATTCAACTTTCCTTCTGTAATATTCCCGGCCAGATAGTCCACTCCCATCTTCCTTTAACTTTCTATACTCCTCCAAAGCTTCTGGATGGGAACGTATATAATTTTCAAATTTTACTCTTTGCAAATCAAACAGACAAGCTACGCTTTGTCAAAAATTAACAAGAGGTTAATATGGCATATATACCTCCATAACAGGTAACTAAAGCATTCCCTGTCTAATATTAATATTGACATTCATTCTAAATCTGTGATTAAGTTAAAGTATGGACGCTTTCAATACTGAATCCCAACAAGGTGCTGAACTTTTGGTAGGTAAGACTCCAGAAGAAATAGATTTGTTGGTGTTCCAAGGTATGTTCCGAGACAATAGGGCTCCTGATGCAATAGAAGCAATGAATCAACGCCTGGAAAGACTGGAGGGATCAAAGACTGGTTGTGCAGCTGATTATCTTGTTAGGGCTGAACTAAGACGGGCAATCTCGGGTCACACACAAGAAGAAATGGAGGGTTTAGCAAGGAGTGGTTTAAAGGGTGAATATACCCAAGATACCTTAAATGGCATGAAATATCTGTTAGATAGACGCTATGGTCAAGACCTTTTTGATCTCCACAAAGGAGTGCCATATGTTGCAGAAGTTTTTGTTTCCTTTGCTGAAAGGTTGACAGATGGGATCTCTAAAGCGACAACCGCTTTATCGCCTCGTTCAGCTATTCCGAGTGCTACCCCTGCAACTTCAGCAGAAGGATTTGCCCCAACATATACACCTACCGACAGAAGCGAATAAATTACCTCTTACTAGACTTGCCAAACAAAAATTAGTCTGATAGCGTTGGGTGCCAACAATGCAAACACCGGGTGTTGAATAGCTTTGAACCCTGGGATGTTTTTGTAAAATAAGAACTTAAAATTCCAGGACTTGCAGGGGAAATTAGGAAAAAGAAATTTGTATTTTTGTCCCCAGGGCTTGGGCAATCCTTTTTAGTAAGGATAAGGAGGGGTTGCCGTGCATGGCCTCAATCCTGGAAATCGCAGCTTGGGAAGTATGGACTTTTTCTGCCAGTTCCCTTTGGGAAAGGTTCTTTTTTAACCTAGCCTCAATAAGTTTGCAGGCAAGTTGGTATTCTGCCTCAGAATCTTCCCATTCCTTTTTGAATTTTGGATTTTTAAGACGTTTTTTGAGATCGTCTTCCAAAGTATAAATAGGTCTGTTCATAGAATGGATGATATCATATATGATATCACGTGTCAAGCCAATCTTTTAGTCTATTCGCCGCAATTTCAACTTCTTTGGAAGGTGTTTTTTGAGATTTCTTAGAGAAACCGTGCAGAACAAGGATTGAATCTTTTACTAAGGCTGCATAGAAAACCCTAATATTATCTTGTCCTAAAACTCTTATTTCCCAGAGAGGCGTTCCGGTAAGTTTTTTAATATGTGGTATTGCGGAAGTTAAACCATAAGTCCCAATATTAGTGAGAATTCTTAAGATTTTTCTTTGTTGCCGTTCGGAGAGAGAATCAAGAAAGTTGTTGAACGGGTTTTCTCCTGCAGCAGTAGTGTAATAAAATACCTTACCCCCCAAGCCAGTATATCCAGTCAGAAGTTAAAATTCCAGGGCTCGGGAAAATTAGGTTTTTGTTCAAGGTAGTATACTTAAGAAGTATTATGGATCAATACCTAAACCAAGCACTGGAAGATATTACCCGTCATGGCTATAAAGTCATTGAGACAAGCAAGCCTCACCGCTTTGTCCGGGGTACTGCTAAAAAAGATGGGCAAATCTATTTTTTTAAGGTAAGCCCTCCTGAGCCAGAGCTTATCGAGAGGTTACAAAAACAGAACTCCTTTGAACAATTTATGTACTCCCATATTCAAAGTTCTCCACCTCTTCCCTTTCAAACCCCCAAACCAATACAATCAAATTTTACCAAGAGTTCCAACTGGATTATCACTGAATTTTTTCCGGGTGAGCTTCTCGCAAGTTGGACACCAAAAAGAGAACCTCGAGAACTTATTAAATGGCTTAATAAAATTTCAGACTCTCTACTTTTCTTTGATTCTTTAGATACTACAAATATCCATCTTTTAAATGATCATCCACATCAAGATACAGCTAACGAAAGGATGACAAAATTTATGAGTAAATGGTCAGAAAAACCTCTAAAACAAAATTTACTTACAGAAAAAGAGTTGGCTCGGGTAATTAAAATTATGGAAGATTCCCCACCCTTGCCCACCCGCTTACAACACGGCGACTTTGTGCCCTGGCATATGATTGACCTGGGAGAAAAATTTGGAATAATTGATAACGAAGGTGCCAGCATTAATAAACCCAGATTTTATGACGCAGCATATTTTTACCACAGAGTATTTACCAAACTTTGTGAGCCACAAATTGCCAGGCTGTTTTTACAAATTTTCATTCAAAAATCAGGTTTTAGTAAGAAAGAAATCGCTACCTCTTTCTTACCCATGCTCGGACCCAGAGCTGTTGGCGGATTATTTGACTACACAAACTCTGAACATTTAAACGATACCAAAAAGTCTGCTCTCTCTTTACACCGCCAGTTCCTTCAATTAGTCTTAAAACAAGAGCTTTCCGCCCTACTCTAGTAAATTATACTAATATCATGAGGTTCTTTATTGCCCTTGAAATTCCAACAGATAGCAGGCAACAACTGGAGACAGTCCAGCAGGAGCTGGAGCAAATTATCCCCGGGATAAGGCTTACTAACAATGGGAAGCTCCATCTAACCATTGCCTTCATCGGTGAGCAGCCGGATAAGTTACAAGGAGATTTAACCCAGGTTCTTCAAAAAGCAGCGCAAGGCATTTCTCCTTTTTCTATCACCCCGGCCTATATTGACGGGTTCCCCAGCTTACACCACACCCACACCTTTTGGGTTGGGGTCAAAGGGGATACTGACAAATTGATGGTTTTAAGCACTAATGATGGACAATTTTGAACCTATCCAAATTACCTCTATCAAGCTCTTTGAATCCATCCCCGAAGAACCTGCCCGCATTGCCCTGCCCGAAGCTGCTGCGTCGCTGCAGGCGGGTACGCAAAGCGTTGCAGGCGGGGGCTTCCATACCCATAATACCTTGGCAGAAATACCCCTAAGTCTCCCCTAGCTCTCTCTCTATCTATACATCCAACCATATATAAAACCAAAATACGGGAATTTAATATGCACCCGACTTGGGTCGATTTTCAGCACAACCATAGCTACAACCAGTAATATTACTAACCCTATACCAAAAAACATTAACGCAATCACCTTAAACTCAGCCGAGTTGGAATTGAGAATTTTATTGAATAAATAAGTAAATAAGATAAGGAGGATTAGTAATATAAAAAGTGTGACTGGCATAACCGCACCAACGGCACAAGCCAGCCCGCAAGAAGCAATAAAGGCAAAAACGACGCCTACCAACGCAATTGCTGCAATAAAAGAGATCAGAAGATTCATTTTCTCTAAAAATTATTTTAGCATAAAAAAATTGTAATTAATTCTTTTTCATGGCTAATTGTTTAAAGGTTAAATGTAAACTCTGCAAAAAAGAGGTGGGGTGACCTTTTTTCCACCAAAGAGAGGACATCAAAAAACCCCGGCATAAATTTTTCCGAACCAAAAGTTTTAAGGTTAGTCCAAAAACATTCACCTATTTCCGAATCTTTGATTAGTTGCCCGGTTGGGTTTTTCCCTACGAATACATGGCAAAAAATGGAAGCTAAAACATTCCCATCTTTTATGGTTGTAAGGTAAACTTCCCCACAGTGGGCAAGCTTTGCCTCCAAACCGGTTTTTTCCCTCAGCTCTCTTTCAGCAGCCTGGGCAACTTTTTCCCCCAGATGGATCTTTCCATAGGTAAACCCGGAAAGCCCTATAAATGGTTGCCTTTTCCTTTTGTAAAGTAAATATTCCCCTTTTTTATTTTGGCAAACAATCATGGTAATAATTTTCGGCTGGATACGGGGCTTAAAACTTGAGAGACTTAACCTGTCAGCAAACACTAACCCTTCGGCAGTAAGCTCATACTTGCCATCCGTTCTTTTGCACACCAAATCCTCCTTAACTAACTGTTTTAGGTGGTACATAAACAGGTTGCTATCCACCTCTTTGGGTTTTAGCTTAGAAAAGGGTAGGCAGGAATTAGTGATCAGCCGGTAGAGAATTTCTCTTTGCAAAGGGTACATCCTGGGAGAATTGTACCACAAGGTCAAAACTTTTTGACTCAAAACCTATTGGCTAGAACGAAATAAGAGACCCCATTAATATGCAGTTATGGCAGGTGGCGCAGAGAGAGAACAGGGAATAGAAAGATTTTTCGATCTTTCTAAAATGACCCAGGGACATCAAACTGCTTTTAATAAGCTTTATCGGCTTAGCTTCTTACATGTAGAGGAAAACAGCCAAGAACCCAATCCCCTGCTTTTCACCAAGGTGGAAGATATTTTAAACCCAGTATTTGCAGCCTGGAAAGAAAAATATGATTCAATAAAAAAATTAACTGATGTCAGGCGGATTTGGAAAGACGGGCCACCTGCAAAATTAACCCTGGATGATAATAAGTCCGCTACCCTGGAAAGATCCGATATCTACGACGGCGAATTCCCCGTACAACCGCTAATAATCCATTGCCACCCTGCATATGCCTCTGCCCTTCCAATACTTATAGAAAGTTATTCTCACTACTGGAGAGAAAAGCATGAGCTTGAAGTGTGTTTTTTTAATGGGAAATTTGCAAAAAGAATAGCTTTTGTAATTGATGAAGTAGCAGGGAGTAAAACAGGAGCTAACTCTTTATTAAATGTAGATTCTTTATATATAAATGGAGAAGAAACAACTGGGTGTATGAAAAAGGGCATAATCAACAGCAAAGTTGAAGGGCCAAAGCGTTCTTTTATCCTCTCTGTAAGAAAACTTCCTGCTGATATACAACCCCATCCACACAGAATTCCCGACCCATCCTTTCATAACACCTGGGATTGACAAATGGTAGAAAATAATCGTGTAGAACAACATCAGTTTTAGCAGGAAAGATATAGTCGCCAGGTAGAAATCTGGGCAGAACGTAATCTTACCAGATGTACCAGCTGTTTTGACACCCCACAAAGAAACTGGGGGCTGGTTCCGCCTGAAGATGTTTATTATGTTTCAATTAAGGGAGACCATTGGCATACCAGCCATGAAGCCGACTATCACCACAACCACCTCTGGTTCCACCGCCTTTGCAACCCCTGTTACATGGGGTATCTTAAAGATTGTGCAACTTCCGAAGGCGGTCTACGAGATCTTGCCCCAGAAGAGATCGATAAAATCAATGATATTATTGCAAGCAAGAAAGAAGGGTATGCGGCTGACCACGACATCAGAGAACTCTTTGGCCAAGCCGATAATATCAGGGTCTACTGGCACCGCCTGCCCATCCCTGAGCAGGCTTATGAAATCGGAAGGACATTAAGCTTTGATGACAACTATAAAAATGTTTTAAGACTAATCTCCCTTAAGTCTTAGTCCAATGGCTGGAAATAAAAGCCCTTGATTGCTCTTCAGTCATACTAGCCATTTCTGAATGGTTAACATCAAGGTGAGCTTTAGACTTTACCATCATCTTTGTCATCGCTTCTTCATCACCCATCGCTTCAACGGTTATTGTTTCCGGATCATGCCCATCAGCACATACTAAAGAATAAGTCATCATCTTTATCACCTCCTTCCAAACATTTAATGCTCCACCTTTACCCTAAGAAACAAGCCAGGGAAGTGCAAGAAATAAGTAAATGTTAACGTGGCAAAAAGTATACTTCCTTTTTGAAAGCGTGATCGGAATACATAAATTCACCCTTGCCATCTATGATTGCCTGGTAGTCCCGGCAATTATGGCAAAGCTCATCCCCTTTGATACATTCCCAATGGTTTTCTACCCAGGCCTCCTTTACTAAACGCGCTTTATCTTCCAACCACTTAAGGTTTTGTTCCACATTGTCCAAAACCGCTTCTTTCGGGGCATCTTCACGGTCTAGATACCAAAAACTCGCCTTTTTAACAGGCTTCCCATAGTAGTTTTCTGAAAGAATTGTATAGATATAAAGCTGCAGGGGGCTGTCCTCATCCTTGGAACCGGTTTTAAAATCCGCTACATGCAAAGACCCGTCAGGCATCTCTCCCACAAAATCCATATTGCCGGTTAAAATTACATCTTCCAGCAGCGGATATTTAGGGAAGGAGGCGGGAGGGGCTAGCTTTTCCAAACATTTGGCGTTTTTGACAAAGTTTTCTAAAATCTTCAGGCCCCGTTTGATAAATTCTTCCTCATCCGAGGGTATTATAAACCCACCCCTTTTGCCGCTGTATTTTCCCCATAAATCATGGAACTTTTGCTCTGTTCCCTCGAGCGAAGGAACGTCCTCTGAGGTTAAATACCACTTAATGACATCATGTACTGTGGCCCCCAAAGAAAGGTAGGGTGAGGCTATTTGTAATCTGTAGTTATTGCGGGAGTCGCGGTAGATATTTTTCAGGTAATATGCTTTCGGGCAGCTTAAAAAATCACTTAAGCTGGTGTTGGAGAGAAAAATTGCATCTTTTACATACTTCGACTGTTTCCGGGGAATCATAATCCCAGGTTAGAACAAAAAGACATCTGATACAATACCCATATGGCAAAACCTAAAATAATCCTTGGAATTGAGACTTCCTGTGATGAAACAGCTGCTTCTATAGGAATAAAGACTGATGATGGAGTACAAGTATTGTCCAATGTTGTAGCATCATCGCTGGAAATACAAGCCAAATACGGTGGTGTTGTCCCCGAGCAGGCCGCCCGCGAACAATTAAAATCCATTATCCCGGTGGTGGAGGAAGCACTTCGGCAAGCTCAGTGTAAACCCCCTGAGATCAACGCTATTGCAATTACCCAAGGGCCAGGCCTTATCGGCTCACTGCTGGTTGGAGTAGAGACAGCCAAGACTTTGGCCACAGTTTGGGATAAACCCCTCATCCCGGTTAACCATCTGGTAGGCCATTTCTACGCCAACTGGATTACAGACCAGCAAACAGCAAACAGCTTACAGACTACAGCCAGACAAAAAGCCGTAAGCCGTAGTCAGTCAGCTGTAAACTCACCCTCTTTTCCTGCCCTAGGCCTGCTGGTTTCCGGCGGGCATACAGACCTCATCTTCATGAAGGACCATGGGAAATATGAATACATTGGGGGAACCCGGGATGATGCTGCCGGAGAATGTTTTGATAAATGTGCCCGGCTTTTAGGCCTACCTTACCCCGGTGGTCCGGCCATTTCTAAGCTCGCCAAAAATGGTAACCCCAAAGCTTTTAGCCTCCCCCGGCCAATGATCGATTCAGGGGATTTTGACTTTTCTTTTTCAGGACTTAAGACAGCAATGGCAAATATCGTTCACAGTTCACAGTTCATAGTTCATAGTGGAAACAAGAAAAAAGAATCTATAAACCATGAACTCATAACTAATAACCTGGCTGCTTCCATTGAAGCAGCTATTGTAGATGTTTTAGTCAAAAAAACTATTACAGCTGCCAAAAAATATAAGGTTGAACAAATTATTGTTGCAGGCGGAGTGGCAGCCAACCAGAAACTTTCCGAAACTATGGCACGTGCGGCCAAGCTAAACTCCCTATCACTTTTTATCCCTCCCCCCTCACTTTGCACCGACAATGCCGCCATGATTGTCTCTGCAGCCTTTTACAACCCACAGGCCGTTGACCCCTTAACTTTGCAGGCCAACCCCAGCCTCTCTTTGTCACATAATTAACTGTTGACAGATTAAACCAATAGGCATAAAATTTCCCCATTGTAGCCTCCTGGGGGCTACTTTCATTTTTAATAACATGGAGAGATGGACTGATACACCACCAAAGACCATTATTCTTGCAGTCCCTGAGGTTGGAACGGTAGAAGTAATACCACCCATATACCTAGGCCAAAGAATACAGATAAACATCCCCACTGAAAAAGGGTACATTCCTTGTCCTCATTTCAACTGGGCCTGCCATTATCGAGATTTGTCACTTTTGCTTGCAGAGGATGCTCAAACTGGAGAACTGCGCCAATTCGCCTGCCCATCAATCAATTGTGAGCTTGCCGAATACACATCCTAACCTCACTCCTTGACCAACTGATTCTACCATTGTATACTCACCAAAAGAAAAAATAATAATGGCAGAACGCGTGTTCCCGTGTCCCTATTGTAAAATAATGTTCGCTGTTGAGTACCCGAATCGGTGGACCACCGAAGATCTTTTGCGCTACATGCAAGACACCTTTGGGGACGATAATTGTGGCCGACATCCCCACTCAGCCATAGAGCATATGGAAGTACCATTAAATAAAGCATTACTCGACGGGATGCTAGATGACCCGGGAGACCCGGAAGACAGGCCAGACCCGAAACTTCCTGTTTACAAACCAAGGAGTGGGTGGCATCTCGCCAATACCGGTGGGCTAACACCAGCACAGCTCAAAGTATTGGGCGCATGGTCGCCGGAAACCACAGTCGGGGCGATAGCCGCAAGTCTAACCCTCAAACCTGGCACCGTCCAGACAACTCTTGCCAAAGTTCGTGAATCTCTGGGGGCTGCATCAACTCCCGAGGCACAGGAAATCGCCCGGGAAAAAGGCTGGTTGAAATAATACAGGCTTTCTTCAATTGACCCCAACTAGCCTTACACTTTATACTAACCACATGGACAAGGTTTACGACCAGGCTAAAACTGAAAGCAAATGGTATAAGTTTTGGGAGGATTCTGGATTTTTTCAGCCGGAGGTAAGCCCTAAAGGGAAACCTTTCACCATCATCCTCCCCCCGCCAAATGCCAATGCCGACCTCCATTTTGGCCATGCTATGTACACCATTGAAGATATCCTTATCCGTTACCACCGGATGAAAGGCTTTGCTGCCCTTTGGCTTCCGGGGGCCGACCATGCAGGCTTTGAAACCCAAGTGGTTTTTGAAAAGCACCTTAAAAAGGAGGGCAAATCCCGTTTTGACTTTGACCGGGAAACTTTATACCAGATGATTTGGGACTTCGTGCAACAAAATAAAGGCAAT
The DNA here is from genome assembly GCA_000997105.1 of Candidatus Daviesbacteria bacterium GW2011_GWA2_42_7. Classification (GTDB taxonomy): domain Bacteria; phylum Patescibacteriota; class Microgenomatia; order Daviesbacterales; family UBA10151; genus 2-01-FULL-43-38. Next base: position 3,455 of record LCEJ01000010.1, on the reverse strand, counting down.
ATGGAAGGACAGCTAAAAAGGTTGGGGTTTTCCTTAGACTGGTCCCGCAAAAAATTTACCTTGGATCCCGACATTATCAAAGTTGTTTACCAAACATTTATAAAGCTCCACGATGACGGGTTGGTGTACCGGGGCCAGCGGCTGGTCAATTACTGCACCAAAGACGGCACTTCCTTTTCCGACCTGGAAGTAATCTATGAGGAAAGGTCGGATCCCCTCTACTACATTAAATACGGGCCTTTAACTTTGGCCACTACCCGCCCGGAAACTAAATTTGGAGACACGGCAGTGGCCGTCAACCCCAAAGACCCCCGTTACCAAAAATATATTGGACAGGAATTAGAGATCGAGACTGTCTTGGGAAAAGCCACAATTAAAGTGGTAGCCGATGAGGCTGTTGACCCTGAATTTGGCACCGGGGTCGTCAAAGTTACCCCGGCCCATGACCCTACCGATTTTGAAATGGGGGAAAGGCATAACTTGGAAGTCCGCCAGGTCATTGGCTTTGACGGCAGGCTTAATGAAAAAGCAGGCAGGTTTGCCGGGATGAAAGTCATGGAAGCCCGGGCAGCCATTGTAGAAGAGATGCAAAAGAAGGGGCTGATCGAAAAGGTCGACGAAAATTACCGCCACCGGGTGGGTACTTGTTATAAATGCGGCACTACTATTGAGCCGCTTCCTTTGGAACAATGGTTTGTTAAGGCCAACCAGCTTGCCAAGCCGGCTATTGAGGCAATCAAGTCCGGCAAAATAAAAATCCACCCCAAAAGCTTTGAGAAAAATTACTACCATTGGATGAAAAACATTAAAGACTGGAATATCTCCCGGCAAATTGTCTGGGGAATTAGGATCCCGGCCTTCCAATGCCAAAAATGCCAGGAGTGGGTAGTGACCACAGGGGAAGTACCAGACAAATGCCCTAAATGCGGCTCGGTTAACCTGGTACAAGACAGCGACACCTTTGACACCTGGTTCTCCTCGGGACAGTGGCCGTTTGCTACCCTAAAAACCACCCAGCCGGGGGACTTTGAGAAATTCTACCCTACCTCGGTCATGGAAACAGGCTATGACATTTTATTTTTCTGGGTAGCCAGGATGGTAATGTTGGGGCTTTATGCCACAGGTGATGTCCCCTTCCGGGATGTCATTTTGCATGGCTTAGTCAGGGACTCTTTAGGCCAAAAGATGAGCAAGTCCAAGGGGAATATCGTCAGCCCATTAGAGATTGCCGACCAGTACGGGGCGGACGCTGCCAGGATGGCTTTGGTTTACGGTACAGCCTTAGGCCATGACCAGGCGCTTTCCCACCCTAAGCTGCAGGCCATGAGAAACTTTACTAATAAAAACTCCGCGCCGCCGAAAAAATCTGACGAAGCGACAGGACCCGCCACTTCACTCTGACGACAAAAAAATCCTTGAGCAGCTGGAAGAGGTTACCCAACAAGTTACCAAAACCATTGAAAGTTACCGTTTTAATGATGCCTCAGAAGCCCTTTATGAGTTTATCTGGCACCAGTTTGCCGATATTTACATTGAAAAAAGCAAAGATAGAAGGCCGGAGGCCCAGCCGGTTTTGGAACATGTTTTCCGGACTTCTTTGGAGCTTTTGCACCCCTTTATGCCCTATATTACCGAAGAGCTTTGGCAAAGACTGCCTCACGAGGGTAAATCCATTATGGTAGCCCCCTGGCCAGAGGTTAAATAGACTTTATTTTTTGTAAAAATACTTTATCCAGAGATTTTTGAAAAAAGGTAAGGTCAGTGTGGAAAGTAAAAACCCGATAGAGGGAACTATGGCATTTAACCAAGGCCTTTGGATTTCAATGGCCTGCAGATAAAAACTAATCGCCAAATAGGTAAAAGCTGCCAGAAGAATCCTCCTGCTCCAGCTTGTTTCCCAAACTTTATCTATCTCGACCTTATAGTTGCGCTCCTCAATCTTGGTTACTCTTTCTTCTAAATTATTCATATTACTTAAGTTTTAGAAATTCTTCTTCTGTTGAGTCTGCCTGCTTAATAATTGACTTTAATAAACCTTTCTTTAAATCTGTACCATGCATCGGTACTGGGATAATGGTTTGTTTCTTGGGATGAAAGAAAATTAAATGGCTGCCTGTTTGTCTTTTAGGAACAAATCCCAGCTTCTTTAAGATACTCGCCACTTCTTTTGCCTTAAATGAAGCCATTATGGAATATGGTATAAAGGATCTGGAACACTGACTTTTGTAACTACAGCTTCATCTGTTTCTAAGGGGATTTCCAAACCTTCTTCCTGTAAAACGGCCAAATATCCGGAGATCGCATCCTGTACCATCTTCACCGCCTCCTCAAAAGTATTACCCTCAGTCACACACCCCGGCAAAACAGGGACCGACGCAACATACCCACCTTCTTCGGCTGGTTCGAAAATGACCGTATATTTCAGAATCTTCTTAGAAATTTTCTTTGACATCCTACCTAAATTATACCATGAGAGTCTATGAGAATTAACATCCGAGGCTAAATTTAACGCAAATTTAACTCAAATTTTCCGCAAAGACTGTACTTTTACCCCTGTGAACCCTCTTGGGAATCATCGGGCAACTTGTCCCTTAACTCACTTACCCTTCTTAAAAACCCCTGCACAGCATCGTTGTCTTCATCTGTTATGATCCTATCCAGGGAAGCATTAAACTCATCTGTTAACTTATCAAATGCAGCTACCGCCCTGGGGTCACTCTTTTGCATAACTGCACTGAGTAACCCGGGCTTCCCTGCAGCCTCATATATACGATCCTGCTTTTCAAAATACTCACGATAATGTGGAACCGGTTTAAGCCGGCCATAGTTACCTATAGCACTGTTCATTAAGTTTGATACCCAAGAGGCGTTAAGAACATCGGTCTCTAAACCGGTCTTACTAAAACAGGCTGGCACGCCCGGTATAATCTCTTCTTGGAGCTGGTTTTCTGCCATAACTGGATAGATTAAATCTAACCTTTCATAAGACAAATTTTGCCTTATTCTTCTTTGGATCCTGCATCAGGGGATTGCTCGCCTTCAGTAGGAGCTTCACCCTCAGCCTTGGCACCCTCTTCGCCCTCTGCCGGCTCGAGAACCGTATCCTGGCATCCGCTCCCGAGCGTATATAATTGTCACCCTCAAGCTTTAAGGGCCTACGCACTACTTTAATATGCGGACCGGAAATCTCATATACTTTTCCCCAGCTCACGCGGCAGGCGTCCATACTTTCCAAGGTGTGCAAACTCCTGTCATGGCCAGTACGCTCATAAACATTTAAAACATGCCAAGAATTATTTCGGGCATCCAGCCCTCGGGAGAGCTTCATATCGGAAATTATTTGGGAGCCATTAAAAAGTGGCTTGAACTTCAATCTGATTCTAAAAACGAATGTTTCTTTTTTATTGCCGATTATCATTCATTAACTGAAGAATACAATCCCAAACAAAAATCAA
>LCEJ01000009.1 GCA_000997105.1 Candidatus Daviesbacteria bacterium GW2011_GWA2_42_7 | reverse complement strand
TATTGCCGAAAACCAGAATTTATTTTTACTGGAAAGCTTAAATTTCAGGGATCCCAATTTTTTATTTGTTAAACTCTCGTGGGCTCTTATTATTATCTCTATTTTTACCGGGGCTTTCCGCCACACCCTTTCAGTTAAAAACTTATTCCTTTGCCTGTTAGGTTTAATGCTTTCTGTAATCCACATCAGGAGCTTCCCTTATCTCGTTTTCATCTCATTACCGGGGGTAATCCAAAATTTCGGGAGCTTTAAAGCGCCTAAATGGCTTTATATTCCAATAGGGATTGTTTCATTGCTGATTATAGGAGAATCTATTTTTTACCTTTCAGGAGAATACTATAAATATTCCGACCGTGATTATAAAGTTGAGGTAAATTCAATAGAACACATTAAAAAGGCAACAGACTTTATGCTGGCAAATGATTTACCTCAGCCAATATTTAACAATTTTGATATCGGGAGTTACATTATCTATAGAGGATTCCCCGGTTACAAAGTTTTTGTGGATGGCCGACCCGAAGCCTATCCTAAGGAATTTTTCAAAGAGGTTTATATCCCAATACAGGAAGATCCCAAAGCTTTTCAAAGCATTAATGAGAAAATAAAATTCCAAACTATTATTTTTTCCTATACAGACCAAACACCTTGGGCCGGAAGCTTCCTTAAAACTATCACCCAAAATCCGGATTGGAGTATAGTTTTTATAGATGACTTTATGATTATTCTGGTAAAAAATGATATTGTTACACAAAAAAACTTAGTGAAGATAACCCTGGAAAATCTCACACCGGAAAGTTTTAGGTTTTCAGACCATGTTCCGTATCTTAAATTAAGTATTTTTTTGCTTAACACAGGCTACGTAAAACCAGCCGAGGCTTTCGCTAAAAAATCTCTCGAGATCTTCCCGGATAGCCCTATCGGGAACCTGATCCTGGCCAATATTTACGGCAGAAGCACGGATTTTCTGCAAATCTCAGCAGCACAGGATCATTACCAAAAATCACAAGGCAATGTTTGGTGGTAACTACAATATTCTGATACTCTCGTGTACTGGAGTAAACATAACATGATAAAAGGTCATATTATCAGCGTACTTATTTTTACAACCATTTCACTTATCGTTTTGGGACTTAATGCATTCCCAAATTATTATGCCTACATAAATACCCCTGCTGACAAAAGTTTTTCCGGCCAAGCCTCCTGGTTTGACCCCTGGGATATTAATGTTTATGTGTCAGCTATCAAATGGGGGCAACAGGGGAATATATTGCTTGCAAACAGTTACACAACCGAAGGGCATACCCCTGTTTTAATGTACCCTATCTATACTTTATCGGGCTACATCTTTCCGTCTGTTCCCCCATATTTATCATTCTACTTCCTGGCAATTATTTTTGGCTTCCTACTGCTTATAACTATATTGGGACTGGCAAAAATTTTCTTTTCCAGGAATTTTGAAATCCTTATTGCTACAACCCTAATAGCTTTAGGCGGGGGAGTAGGGTGGTTATTTTTTCCGTCCATCCAGTCAGGAGACCTATTCATTACCGGGTTTACTTTTGCCAGCCACTTCCAAAGGCCACATGAAGCATTGGGGATTATATTCTATCTCCTTTCACTGATATTCTTTTTCAAAGCTGCAACACTAAAAAAGATTTTTTTTAACCTACTTTCACTTGGAGCCTTACTTCCTTTAATGCTCTTTTACCCTTATTATTTTCTAAGTTATGCATTAATCTGTGGGTTTTATTCACTCTTAATTTTCTTAAAAAATAACGACAAAAAACCGTTTATTTACGTATTCATTAACGCTTCTTTGGTAATACCGTTTATCCTGATTTATCTAAACCACCTAAGAGGTAGTCAGGGGTTTTCGGGTGTGGTTTCACAACAACTTAATAACCCTGATATTTTCCAGTTAGTTTTAGGTTACGGGATTATATCTATATTTATGGTCTATCAGGCCATATATTTAAAGAAGGATAAGACGACAGTTTTTCTAAATATCTGGTTTTTTAGCAGTCTGCTTTTATCATTTTTACCATTTGGCTTTTCCAGGTTTTACCTTAGGGCCCTTTTTTTCCCGGCAGTAATACTTTCACTTTTAAGCCTTGAATTAATATCTTCTAAATTACATCTTTCAAAGAAGTTTCTTATTTCCATTTTACTGGTAATTCTTCCCCTCTCAAGTTTTTATATGTCATACAAAAGGGTTGCCGAGGTAGAAAATAATAACCATTGGTATTACTTAAAATCAACCGAAAGGGAAGCACTGGAATTTTTAGACACCAAGACTCCAAAAGGCAGCGGTGTCCTTGCATCTTATACAATGGGCAATTACATACCGGCCAATACAAATAATAAGGTTTATTTCGGGCATTTACTCCAAACACCTGATGCAGAAGAGAAGATTAATAACATCATTATGTTTTATTCCAATAAATTTTCCGAAGATGATGCAGCCGAATTTGTTAAAGAAGCTGGGATTACATATATTATTTTTGGCCCGGAGGAAAGAAATATCACACTTTCAAATAGCCAATCTATGGATTTAAAATACAAATTTTTACATCCTGTTTTTAAAAACCCCGAGGTGATTATCTATACGTTCTAAAACTCACTTAATTTTTAACTCACCGTTGATCCCGCTTAAAACTACCTCCTGGTATGGTTCCAAAAGATAGGGCATCTTAATCTGGACGGTAACTTTAATGAAATTTTGATAGACATTAATTTCCCTGTACCTGTCCATATAAATACTTGGATAAAAACAATCACTTCTATTTTTTATAGTTAATATCTTTGTCCTTTCCGATGTCCCTGAAACAACCGCTTCGTTAAAATTAATTTGCAGATCCTTATCAAAATCACATCTTTTAATATCAAAACCGTATTTGTTAAGGTCTATTACCCGGGTATCTTCCTGATTAAAAACCACCCCTTTTTCGTATATTTCATCATATTTTTGGACTTTGTTTTCGTAATAACCCTCATCCATTAAATCTTTATGTATTACCAGATAATTTACTCCAATCGCCTTAAGTCTTTTTAAGTCTTCAAGGCCCACGCCTTCCTTTAATTTCATCAGCAACTTTATATGGTCAGGCGGCAAATAACCACTGTACATATTAACTATTTTCTCACCGGTTATAACCCTCCAGTTGTGATAAACCCCCTCAGTCACAGCAAAATCAGGAAAAATAATCGGCAAGTGCAAAGTAACTTTATCCTTTAAGAAAGAAAGTCCGCCGTTTTCTGATAACCTTTCTACCTTAGGTAGTATGTAAGACCTCTGGTCAAAAGAGAAAGTGTTAATATTTTCAACAACTACCAGCCCTAAAATTATTATAAATAACGGGATTGTAAACCTCCTTGTGTTTTTGAAAAAGTACAAAGCTCCATAGGCGCAAAAAAGCGCAAAAGGCAGGTAAAAAATAAACTGGAAACGGGTTGGTACACGCACTCCCTGCCCAAAGGGAAGATAGTGGTAAAAATAATAAAAAGGGAGCCTTATTTCACCTGCATAAGAATTCCAGCCCAAATAAAAAGGCCCAAAAGTCATCAGAAAAGTGATAATTAAAATAGTCATAAATAGAGGGATCGGGGAAGTTGCATAAGAGGCAAAGAACTTCCTCATTAAATTATCCTTAGGTGTTAAACATCTGAAAAAGTAAAAAATTGCTGCTGAAAATAAAAGCATCGGAATAAAGTTTAAAAACAAGCTGTGCTCCTCCGGATACATAAAATCTTTTTCTTCAAGCGTTGCCCTTTTTTCATTAAAGGCATATCCAATATCTTTATATAGATAATTGTTTGTGGTGGAAGTAAACCAATCTGCGAGTACGGCAGAATAATATATATTCTGGTCAATAGATCTTTTAGCTAACTCTAAGCCGTTAAATTTGAGATAAGGCAGGTTAAAGTAGAGAAGTGTGGGAATGAAAATTATAAGTATTAGGCCGTTTTTTAAAATCTTAAAAAGATAGCTTAGGTTTTTCCTTAATATATTTATTAATACATAAATTCCCACTAATACCATTAGAAGAAAAATTGTGTAAATTTGGTAATAAATTGCAGTCAGGGATATCAAAGTAAAAAAAAGCCCCATAAAAAATGCATCTTTTATATTGGGCAGTTTAAAAAACTTATAGGTAAACAGAAAAAGAGGGGGGAGAAAAACCCGGTTAAAAAGGTAGGCATGCTGGGGAAACTGGGCAAAAGTTATTGGGTTAAATGTAAAAATTGCAGCACCAATAACACTTGCATAAAAATTTTTAACAAAGTAGTTAAGTACATAAAAGCAAGAGATAAAGCTAAATACCAGCGAAATAAAACTTAAAAAATTTACAGAAAAGATATAATTTTGGCTAAACATATATACAATACCGAACATCAGTGAAGGGACAAACAAATGGTCTGTAAAAGTAAAAGCATAAGGCATTGGATAAACCTGGTAACCGTTAAAATAGCTCTGGAAATCAAAAATACGGCCGTTTATTAACGATTCAAAGCTCCAATAAAGAATCGAGCCGAAACCGGTATAATCACCGGAATCCGTATAGTAAGTTGTGAGGTTTTGGACAAACGGCCAGGTTAAGACAGTAGTTAAAATAATGCTTAGTGTAAATACTATTAGGTGTACCCGGGTTTTTTCCCAAATATGTAATAGTTTCATTATTTTTTAACACTCTCAAAAAAGGTTTTTAGTTTTGCCGACGCGGTGCTGTCAAAAGTTTCTAGGGTTGTCAGCTCTTTTTGGGCACCATCCTCTTTCCCGGTTATTATATAAATGTATACCAAATTACTCCTGGAAAAAGTATCCTTCGGGTTTACCTCCAGGGCTTTTTTAAACTCGGCAATTGCCAGATTGGCATTCCCCCCTCTGATAAAAAGTTCACCCAACTTACCGTGGATTATTTCCGGTTTGGCAAACATATATGCATAGGACTTAATTAGCTCATAATCTTTTAAGAGGCGGTAATCCTTTACCTTATCTTCCACAAACTCCCGGGTTATTGGGAATACGGATCCATAGTCACCGTCAATTACTTTCCGTTCCGCAACAAATTTATTAAAGGATATTATGAAGAAAATGTTAAGAGTAAGAATACTTGTAAAAAGTATGCCAGCCAAAAATTTACCATAGTTATTTTTAGTACCCTCCCAAAGGAAATTAATTGATAAACCATATATTAAAGCGCTAATGGGAACCAAAATTGCAAAATAATGCATATACGAGGGTGTCCGGGAAATAAAATAAAGCATCGGGAGAATTATCATAAGAAGAACAAAATATAAATATTTCCTTCTTGATACGATAATGTAAATTGCCCCACCTAAGGGAACTATAATTAAAGCCGCAAATAAGCTGTTTAAAACCATTAAGGCAGGAGAAGTTGTAAGAAACGCCTGGTAGTCATTGCCTAATATGCTTTCAAAATGTAAGCCGCTGTTAAATTGTAAAACCCGGGTTAGATTATCAAAATCAAACGTCCGGGCAGAAAATTGATAATTAAAAAATGCCACACAATCTACGCAAATTGGGGCAGAGGTTAATTGGCGTATAAAGTATGGGATTGCCGGAATAAACCCAATAACAAAACCAATAAAAGCCTTCTTTAGGTTAAACCTCTCCCTGGTTAAGATCAGCCCTAAAACAGTAGTAGCAGCAAAGAACAGCCCGGATGCATGTATTTGAATAAGAAGTGCCAGGGTTATAAAAAGTGGCAGATAAGAACGCTTCATGAAAAAATACAAAAACATAACCATAAACGGTAAAATTAAATCGGGAATCCAAATTTTACGGGAAAAAATAATACTCCACGGTGACAAAGCAAGTGTAAGCGACGAAAAAACAGCAATATGATTCCCTAAAAACTTTCTTATTACCAGATAAAAAATTACCACTGAAATGGTATTTATAAGCGCAATTACAAAACTTAAAAATACCGGATCCCGGGAGAGGACAGAGAGAATAATCATTAGGTAGTTAAAAAGCGGGGGGTTGTAGACTCCTGTGCTTTGTGGAGAACCCACCTGCATTAGGTAAGGATGGGCATAAAATTGGGTGAGTTCAAAAACTGTAAATGCCTCATCATATTTAAACTCTAAAAGGTCCAAGGAAAAGATCCGGAAGGTTGCAGCTGCGGCAAAAATTATACATACCCAAAAAAAAGGTTTTTGTAAAAAATTATTTCTCATTAAAGACTCCTGTATACTATACTAAAATTGCATGCGGACTAAAAAAGCAGTGCTTTTTTTAATCATCATCGGTGTAGTCGTTTATTTCAACTCCTTATTTAACGGCTTTGTCTGGGATGATGAGGAACAGGTTTTAAATAACGTTTTAGTGCATTCCATAACCAATCTTCCTGCCTTTTTTTCCGGCAGCACATTTAACACCGGAGGGAGCGGGGGAATGGGAGGGCTGTATTACAAACCTCTAATGCCCGTTTCCTTCTCATTACTTTATAGTATTTTTGGCCCCAACCCATTTTTTTTCCACCTTTTCCAAGTTTCCCTCCATATAGCCAATGCGATATTAGTCTTTTTATTGTTCAGGCATTTTTTTAAAGGGTTAGCTTTTTTCCCGGCACTTATTTTTTTAATACACCCTATAAATGTCGAAGCTGTAGTATATTCTGCAGCCCTTCAGGATACCCTATTCTTATTATTTGGAATGCTGGCCCTGCTTTTTACTGTTAATCAAAACCTGGGCAACCTTAAAAACGCCTGTATACTCGCGTTCCTTTTAACCTTATCTTTATTATCCAAAGAAACCGGGGTGGTTTTTATTATATTAACCATTTTGTATGCCGCGATTTTTAAAAAAAGGGAGGTTATCGCTTCAGTAATAGCAGTTTTAACCACAGCAAGTATTTATTCCCTGCTTAGGTTTGGGCTGGCAGGCATTTTCTTTAACAAGCATGGGCTTTCACCTATTACTATCTTATCTTTCCCGGAACGGCTACAAAGTATTCCGAAAGTTATCTATTTCTATTTAAAAACAACTGTCTTCCCTTATGACCTGGCAATCAGCCAACATTGGGTCGTCAAAACAACAACATTTAATGATTTTTATCTTCCTTTGATTTTAATAACTTTGGTTGGTTTAATATTTCTCTTTGTATTCTTTTTTCTTCGTCATAAACATTCATGGAACTCTGCGCCATACCTTTTTTTCTTAGCTTGGTTTATTCTGGGTATTGGAATTCACGCGCAGATAGTTCCTTTAGATATGACAGTTGCCGACCGTTGGTTTTATGCACCAATAGTGGGACTACTGGGCATGGCAGGAATAGTATTGAATGAGTTACGAGTGAAGAGTGCAGAGTTTAGAATTGTGGGACTTATACTTATCACACTATTGATAACAGGGCTTTCGGCAAGGACAATGGTCCGAAACACTAACTGGAAGGATGGCTTAACCCTATATGGCCATGATATCCAGATTACCCGGGATAACTTTGACCTGGAAAATAATTTTGGGGTAGAACTTTACCGGGCCGGAAGGTTTGATGAAGCAGAGGCCCATTTCCAAAAATCTACAGTACTTGCCCCACAGTGGTGGACCAATTGGAATAACCTTGGGGCAATTGTAGAGCGGAAAGGGGATTACCAAAAAGCGAAGGGATACTACCAAAAAGCAGTCGACAACGGAAGCTACTACCTGGCTTATGAAAATTTGGCAAACATTCACCTTTTCCGTGATAATAACCCCCAAAAAGCAAAGGAGTTTACCGAAGATTCACTCCAAAAATTACCGTTAAATCCAAAGTTGTGGCTTATCCTTGCACTTTCAGAATACCAGCTCGGCAATACCCAAAAAGCCCTGGAAGCATCAAGACAAGCTTATTCCTTAAGCCAAACAGAGCAAACTTTCTATGTTTACTCCCATCTTTCCCAGGATTTACCCCTTGAAATTAAATGAATTCTCCATACTGTCGATCAATCCTCTGCTACTAACACAAATCTCCAGGCTTTTAATACTTTTAAGATCAACCCACTTGTATAGATCGTGTTCATCTCCCAACCTGATACCAGTTGTTTCCGGAATACATATAAACCCCAGGCAAATAATTCTTGCACTTTTCCTTTTGCCGTTTTTAAAAATAAAATACTCAGGCTGACCATAAAATGCAGAGACCAATTCTTTTACCTCAACATTCAGGCCACATTCTTCCTTAATTTCACGAATAAGCCCTTCCGAAAGGTCTTCTGAAAAGTCAACCAACCCTCCCGGCAAGTCCCATTTTAATTTCTCATTTCGGTTTAAATGATTATTATTTGCCTTCAAAACCAACAGCTGTCCTTGGCTATTAAAGATCAACCCTTTAACGGAGATGAGAAATGCCTTATCATCTGGTAAGTGATATAAATCCATTTTAGGAGAAATATTTCCTGGCGTGGTTTTGGAACAGTATACTGTACATCAATAAATCCTCGGCATTCTCAACATTTGCAGACTCAAGAACCGGTTTGGAGTTTTTTATAAGTTTTTTAAGTGTGGGAGATAATGGGAACTTTTCAAGTTCCGTCTCTCTCTTTATGGCTTCCTCCTGAAAACGCTTTGCCATATTAAATGACCCTCTGTGTAAACCCAGTGCTACCCTTAGTAAATCCATCGCCAAAGATTCTATAATTATCTTTTGGCTCATAAACAAAGTTTGAAAGCTTGCTTGAAATATTTTGTTTTCAAGCTTCGCTTATAGCACCTCCTTAAAAAAAAATCTAGTCAACTCTTCGTATTTATTCCTTATATCGCCGTCCTGTATTTCATTGCTTGTGTTGTTGTCATTTGGACGGATATTTATAAATGAGTTAAAGTCTACGACCTTAGTTTCTAAATCTATACCGCCTCCCCAGATATTTGATTGTTTTGAACCCCTATTTACCAGAATTTCTTCACCTTCAAAGTGGCGGTCCATACCAGCTGAACAGATTTTTTTATTTACATCTATTACGGTTTTAATATAAGAGTCGAATCGCTCTTTTAATTTCTCAACTTCCTCGTTTGTAAAGGGTTCCGATTTAGTAATAATCATATCCCTATTCTAACATTTTAAATGTAATATAATGCACTAATGGAACCACGAAATATCCTATACATCTCTATATCTATAGCTGCTCTTATATTTGCAGGAGCTTTAGCTTTCGCGGCATTCCGTCTGGCACAGGTACTTAAAGCACTTAAAATACTTGTCGAGGATATTGAAGATACCACCAAGGATGTCAGGCTTTTAAAGGACAAATTAAAATCAAGTTCATTTTCCTTGATTGCCTTACTTTTAAAAAGTTTGGTGAAAAAGAACCTCTCAAAGAGAGCTGTTAAGTAAAAGCCTCTCCCCCTCACTTACAAGCGATTCATTCTCAAGCCCTTCAACATCCCTTACTACAAGAACCCTTTTTTCATGGGAAATTAAACCCTTTCTTTCCAGTTTTTTCATCTCTAGACATGCAGTCTCCCTGGTAATACCTACAAGTGTTGCAATATCTTTGTGGGTTAGTGGTAAATCAACCACAATCCTATCCCCACGCTTACTTCCAAAACGCCTTGCACAAGCCAGGACTGCAGTTGCAACTTTAGTATTTGCATGCCCTGTTACTAAGTATTCTATTCTCGTTAAAAGCCCTCCCAAACGCAGGGACATGGAGGATACCAATTTATTAAATACTGCCGGGTGGGTATTTAAAAACTCCATAAACCGGCTCCTTGGAATCCGCCAAAGCGACACCGGGGTAATTGCTTCCAAAAAGCACTCAAATGGGACCCCGTTATCACCCCAAGCTATCGGAAAAAGGTCATATGGTTTTAAAATTGCTATTGTCAGTTCCTCACCTTGTTCGGAAATCCGGTAGGCCCTCACAAACCCGATTTTGATATAAAATATATGTGCCAAATGGTCATCAACTTGTAAAATAATTCCCTTCTTCTCGTATGAAACAGGGTTAAATTGGGCAAAGAAACCTTCTAATTCTTCCTGTAATATATCCTCCGGTATCATGTGTTAGCTTCCTTACACTTGCATTCTAAATTTTACTGATAAAAAACTTATCAGAACTTGGTAATAATCATGAAAGGGGAGTAGTATACTTGAAAAGTATGGTTTTGCCGCAGGAATTTTACGAAAGGGATGCTGCTACAGTTGACCCTGCATCACATTGAAAATTTATTGGGCCTACCGTTTAACCCTTCCATACCCAACCTTTACACAATATTTACCTACGGTCTACACAATTTTGCGACAATGCGCCTGACAGAGGAAATATGACGCCCGCAAAAAAAATATACTTTTCAGTCCTTTTATTTATTGGACTGGCAGCTTTAAGCCACATTGTCTCTCCCCGGGTGGAAGCCGCGGGATGTGATAGCTCTACTGTCCGCTGGGCTTCCACCAGCAACACCATCTATGTTACAGGCCCTATAACATGTACCCTTTCTGAGATAAAAATTGCAAGACCAACAGCCCCTTTGGAACAGGTTGACCCTGCAGGAAAGGTTTGGCTCCTTAAGGCAAACCTTAAACTTGAGGGCGGAGCAACACTTAACCTTCACGGATCACCTTCCGGGGGCGACACAAATCAACTGAGGCTTAAAAGTAATAACTCTTCTGCTACAAACAGCACAATCTGGATAAGGGCCCAATGGGGAAAGATTGATATTTCAAGCACCAATATAACATCCTGGGATGAGCCGGCAAACGGGCCTGACACCGAATACACAACTTATAAAAGGTCTTATATCCATACACGTTCCTACCTTGAAGCCGACGGAGTAACGGCGAGAGAGTCACGGATGGACATTGCAAACAGCGATATAGGGTATTTAGGCTTTAACGGGTCAGAGGCCTATGGACTAACATGGAAAGTGTTAGGCACTACCCCCGGAATTTATGACAAGGTAAACGTTTACGGCAATGTCTCGGGCAGCAGGATCCACCATAACTATTTTGGAGCCTATACCTTCGGGGCAGATGGGATGAAATTGCAGGGCAATGAAATTGACAGCAATATCCAGTACGGCCTTGACCCGCATGATGACTCGGATAACTTAGTTGTAGAAAACAATAAATTCCATAATAATGGCAACCATGGGTTTATCTGCTCCCAACGCTGCGACAATATTACCGTCCGGAATAACGATTCCTATAACAATACCGGCAATGGGATAATGTTCCACCGCAATACCAATTTTTCCTTAATAGAAGGGAACCGGGTCAATAACAATACCGATTCAGGGATAGCCATTTTTGACAGCCATAACAATACTATCCGCAGTAATACCTCGCTCAGGAATAAAAATGGCTTAAGGTTCAGCGTCGGAAGTTCAAATAATACTGTAGTTCAAAACGATCTTGGCAACAACACCAGCTATGGGATCTATTTTTATAAAGGTAGTGATACTCCCACAAGCGGTGATGGGCACCCCAAACAAAATAATTTGCCCGGTCGTGACCTGCTGATTAGCCAATTGTTTCTGCA
>LCEJ01000008.1 GCA_000997105.1 Candidatus Daviesbacteria bacterium GW2011_GWA2_42_7 | reverse complement strand
ACTTTCCTACCATCCCCTGCTGGCGATGGAAACCGTTACCCACACTGCAATAATACTCAAAGGTGCCTTTCTTATCGGCCACAAACTCTACAGAATCAGTCTCCCCTACCTGAAGCATCTTAGTATGGGCATCAAATTCCTCTATTGTAAAATCATGGGTACCCTGGGTATTTTTAAAATTTATCCGTACTTTATCCCCTTCTTTTACCTTAATCTCTTTAATAGAGAACTCAAAAGGTTTCCCTTCAATATCAAAAGATTTGATTGCCTCCTGGTTTGGGACTGTAATATCTGCTCCGGCTACCCTCTCCTCCGGCTGGCTGCTTACCTGGCTGCTTACCTGGCTACCCCGAAACGGGCCGGCCCAGAAAAACACTCCACCGACAATAAGGATAAAAACAGCTAAAATAATCCAACTTGCTTTAATTTCTCCTGAAATCAAGCTCTGCTTATTCATTCTTTCACCTCCTTTCTGACAAGATATAAGTCTCCCAATTATGGTGATATAAGGACAAGAAAGGAAACTAAATCAGGTAAGAGTTTGGTAAGTTATTTACTGGCCGTTGCTGTTAGTCAACCGAATCCCTCACTTACATTTTTCTTCAGGTTGTGTTTTATACCCTAAAAGGGCGGTTTTGCCCGACAAATCTTTAATTTCAAATTCAAACTTTAATTTATGTTCTTTTATTTCTTTATCAGAAAGAGCGGCCTGATCCCCGACAAAAAGGACATTCTCCCGGCAAACCTCTCCCCACCTTATCGGTTTGACGGTAATATTGCCTAAAATATAAACCTCGTCGCTGTTGACGGAAGAATTATAGTAGGAAGTCTTCATCTGGGGGCGAAGTTGTTCCTGGATATTTCGGGGATCAAAACGCGTAAGATATGCCATCCTTACCCCTATCCCTAAATCCCGGGCACTGTCGATAATAACCTCTTTATCTTTATACCCTTTAAGCTTTTCCGCTAATTTAACATAAGCATAGCCGTAATTTTCCGCCTTTTCATACTTAAACAGGATAAAATATGAAATATACAGGGAAAATATTGAATAGAGGGCTAAAATAACAACCAGGCCAATTTTGGCTGTATTAACCTTAAGATAAGCATAAATACTATACAAACCTATGGCAATAATTAAGGTCAGCACCCACAGGAAATCCAAGACCCTCAGAGGGTAAAAAAGGTCTCCGGTTAAGGCTGCCGGTATTGGGGTTAAAATAAGCAACAGCCCTAATATCTTACCGGCCTCTTTAGTAACTTTGCCTAAAACCAACTCTCTTATGCCAAAAATAAGCGGCACTACCATCCAACCGTAGAAAACGCTTAAACCCGGCATTGTCCTGCCTAAATTTGAGTCCGAATCAAAAAATAAATTCGGGAGGGAGTAATAGACTAGATAGTTATCCATTCCACTACCACTTACCTGGTCAAACCTTCTGATATAAGCCCCCGAGGTAACCATTGAAAAATGCGGGACCTGGGTAAGGATAAAAATTACCAGTCCTAAAATTGCCCATCTTTTTTGGTGCAGCCAAAACTTTCTAAAAATCAGGAGATATAGAGGCAAAAAAAGTACCGCCAAAAGTCTCTCGCTATAGTAAGCATGAGTAGAAAGTCCCAGCAATAAACAGGCAGTAATAAAAAGGGAGGGGTTTTTTAACGACCTCCAATACAAAAGGATACTGGAGGCAAATATTACCAGGGCTAAGTTAGCCTCAACCGCCAGCCGACTGAAAAATACCGACCAGGGAGCTATAGCCACCAGGGCTCCCCCAAAAAGTGCCAGACCCGGCTTAGACGGGAAAAATGCCCGGAAAAACAGGAAAGTTATTAAACTTAATAGGATTCCTGAGAATGCTGAGATAAAACGGGCAGCCATAGGGGTGTTACCAAAAATTGACACCGGAATTGTTGTCAGGTAGGTATAGATAGGTGGCTGGTAAGAACCTAGTGAACGGAACAATACCGGAAAAGGCTCACCAAAACGGTCTTTACTGCTGTTCAAAAGAGAAAATGCGTTATAGCCTTGGGATGCGGCATCACCGTGCAGCCCGGCAGGGATAGACCCCAGGTTATAAAATCGTAGGAAAGCGGCCACAAACAAAACCAACAGCAGTATTACTAGATGTCTTTTTGCCATTTTCTCCAAATATTTAGTGCTCCTAAAGCGATACAGAGGTTAAAAAACGGAAAGAGTAACATCGGGCCCATTTTACCGCTGATACTGACCAGGCTGCTTACTATTAGTGCCAAGAGAAAGTATATTACCGAGGTCTTTTGGTAAACAATAATTAGACGTACCAGGCCAAGAATAAAAAGAGGGAGTAAAAACACCGGATATCTCCCCTCCTCCGGGTTCTTAGACAAAAAATATTTCTCAAAGTCTAAGTTGGAGGCAAAATTACCGCTTATTTTACTTACAACAGGGCGGAATTTATCAAAATAAAAAATACCTGCTTTATTACCGTAAATTTTACCAAGCTCAGCACCAAAATACTCCCCCCTGTTTTTTTGCACTATTTTTTCATAGTCTGAAATGTAGAAAATCTCTTTATTAAAACTTATAGCTAGAAGATAAAGGGATAAGCCAGTAAGGATAATAAATACTGCTACCTGAATTTTTTTGGATCTTTCAGGTAATGCAGTTAGAAACAGGAGGATGCTTTCTGATGTAAGTAGTAGCCCCATGAGAATATTGTTCGCAAAAAGTTGGTAAACCCAAAAATTCCCTAAACTTACCCCCAAAATAATTAAAAATTTTCTTTTCATAAGTAAACTTGTTTGCCTAAATTATACAGATTAAATATTAATCTTTACACTTTTTCTAAAAAAGTGTGGGGAGAAAATATTTTTTTCCATGAAAAAGCCCCCTACCGTACGGTACGGGGCTCAATCTTGTACTTGTGAGGTTAAACCTCCTTGCGAAAAAATTTGTCTTTGATTTTTTGGAAAACGTTTCGGTCATCCAAGGAAACCACTAACAAAAGGATGAATCCGACTAAAAAATCAGGTACGGCCCACCATGGAAGCCCCGGATAGGAGATAAGCGCTCCCAGGCAAATACTGTCAAGTACCAGCACTATCCCAAGGGTATACCACCTCCTAAGAGCCCTGTCAGCTGCCCATGCCAAAAGTGCAAATATGAGTGATGATGAGGCGATTACCAGCAAGGCAAGCTCTAGATCCTTATCCACTTTCTCCTCCTTTTTATTTCCGCAAGATTTTAAGGTGCTAACCACCAAAGTACAAGAAAAAAATAGTCAGCTTAGAAGGTTGGTACTTCCACAGCACCCCTTCTAAACTTACATATAAGGATTGTAGCAAATACCCATACTAAAATCAAACACTATGGGTTTGTAACCCAAACCTGCCTGTGGTATATTGTCTTTATGAGTAACCAAAGGGTTTATGGCGGGGCAATTTGGACAAACCATGCCTTGGAAAGGCTGGGAGCGCGGGGTCTAACCCAGGAACTGGCCTGGCGTGCCTTCCAATACCCGGATCACTCTAAAAACGGTAAACAAAAAGGGAGTTGGGAATACCGAAAGACGTTTGGCAGCTCCACTGTTACCGTTATTGCCAAGCAAAATGAAAAACATGAATGGATTATTTTATCCTGTTGGATAGACCCTCCCCTGCCCGGATATCTGGATGACAGAAAGAAACAAGCTTACCAAAAGTATAAAAAATCCGGCTTTTGGGGCCAATTATGGATGGACCTAAAAAGGGATATTTTTGGGATCAGCTAGTATCGCACGCCGGCGTGCGTTTAGTTTAACTTAAACTGGTAAATCCAAAACCCGTCGTGTACTATTTTCTTAGTGGATTTTTTACAGGCTTTAATTTTATCTATAGTTGAGGGGCTTTCAGAGTTTCTACCCATCTCCTCCACCGGACACTTGGTCTTAGCCTCTGAACTTTTAGGTATTTCCCAAACTGAGTTTGTAAAAAGCTTTGAAATTATTATCCAGCTCGGGGCAATTTTAGCCATTGTTGCACTTTATGCCAAAACCTTACTAACCAATAAAACAGTCTGGCTTCGGATACTGGCTGCCTTTTTGCCCACAGCCATAGTCGGCTTTACCCTTTACAGGGTCATCAAAAATTTTTTGGTCGGCAACACCACAATAACTTTAGCAGCCCTCTTTTTAGGAGGGATTGCACTGATTATTCTCGAGCTTGTCCATACAGAAAAAGATAGCCATGCCGGCAAAATTGAGGATTTAACATTAAAACAATCATTCCTTATCGGTCTTATCCAATCTTTATCCATTATCCCCGGGGTTTCAAGATCTGCGGCTACAATTATCGGGGGCCTCTTTGTAGGCGCCAAAAGAAAAACGGCGGTGGAATTTTCTTTTCTACTGGCTGTACCCACAATGGCAGCAGCCACGGGGCTGGACCTTTTAAAAAGTGGTTTCGCTTTCTCCCAAAATGAATACTCAATGATCTTAGTAGGCTTTGCCGGCTCATTTATAGTGGCTATATTTGCCGTAAAGTTCCTGCTTAAATTTGTCCAAACCCATACTTTCATCCCCTTCGGAATATACCGGATAATTTTGGCTCTCCTCTTTTGGGCATTTATCGTCCGGTAACTAAAGCTTTTAAAATGCTAAAATATTTGCTGTGAAGATTTATGCCCTTATCCTTATATTTTTCCTAATATTAACCTTTACCCTCCCCTCCCGGGTCTTGGCAGTAAGTGAACATTTAAACTTGGGGCAACTACAATCAATGGGTTTTACTAAATATGAATCTGTAAACGGCAACTCATTACTTTACCCTTTTAAAAGGTTTCGGGAAAAAATTTTCCGGGTTCCGGATCAGGAACTTTTTGATACCCGTTTTAACGAGCTTATTTATATTGCAAACAAGAAAAAAACGGGCTTTTTAGAAGAGTCTGTCAGCCGTTATATCTCTATTTCTGGAATACTAATGCAAAACAAAAAATCCTCAGTGAGTGAGAAGGCTAAACAAAACATTAAGATACTCGAAAAATTAAGGGACGGTTATCCGGCTAATTCACTACCCTGGATACAGATACAAAAAACAGTCGACACCACCAGGAGATTGCAATGAAAGAAGCGAAATTAATACTTGTTTCAGGTATTTTTATCTCAATTTTAATCAGAGGGTTTTTTATCTTTACCGGCCTTGAGGTAGGCGATGTAAAAAACATGCATGACACCGCCAATATGTTACTTTCTGGGTTAAACCCTTACACTAATTCCCATCTTTACCCCTATCCCCCACTGTATGTTTTTGTAGAAGCTGCAACCGCCCTTTTTACCAACTTTGCAGGCACATCCTTTCATTTTTTAATAAAATTCTGGCCCAACCTGGCAGATATCTTTATAACCCTTCTGCTCTATAAATTTTTAAGGAAGCAAAAGGTGAGCCCTACCCCAGCAGCCATATGGAGCTTGCTTTATATTTTAAACCCGGTCACCATTATTACCTCCTCAGCCCACGGACAGTTTGATTCTATAGTTTCTCTATTAACTATTTTATCCATTTACCTGCTTACCTTCCCCTCCAAAAAGTTTTACATACTTTTAAGCCCAATCATTTTAGGCCTGGCTATTTCTTTTAAGGCTAACCCGGCCATGATCCTGCCCGTCTTTCTGGTATTTGGGCAAAGGGCTTTACCGGAACGGGCCCGCTTCTTCTTGCTTACTTGCTTGACCATCGGCATAATCTTTTTACCGTTTTTACTTCTCAATTTTAATGCTACCTTGGTAAGTGTTTTTGGTTATTCGGGGGTATCTGATTTTGGGTATGCCGCGGTGCTTAGGGCACTATGGTACCAGATCAACGCCGAATACTGGCTGCCGCAGGCGGAAGATTTAATCGGTGCCAGCAAACTTGCCTTTTTATTGGGAGCAGCGTTACTGGTTATCCTCTCATCAGGGAAAGATACCCTAATCAGAAGCTGTCTTTTAATATATTTGCTCTTTCTAACTGTTTTCTCCGGGCAATCGGCACAATATTCAATTTGGGTTTTACCACTGGGGATCTTGCTGCGGGACCGCTGGGTGATAGCTTTTTCTTTTGCCGCCTTATTTGCCCACCTGGGCTTTTACCTCTTTTTTGCCCCGGAACTTTTATTGGGTAAATATTTTACTATTACGGGAGGTTTTTACCAAACTAAATACATGCCGCTTTACTTTTTTGGGAACCTGATGCTTTGGGTTGTAACCGCTCTTTGGCTTCTTAAAATCTTAAAAGGCCAGTGGGCAAATTTTCAAGCCTTCAAAAAACCGGTTAAAAGTCTGGCCTTGGCTTTATCGGTTTTATTTTTGGTATCCCTAATCCCTGTTATAAATTTAACCTTACAAATAATCCAAGCCTCAACCAAATAGATATTTTAAAAACACCGGAAGATTAAATATTCTATTCCAAGTTATAATCAGCTTGTGCTCTAATAAGGCTTGCCCTTTGTTCATTTAATACGGTGAGCTGAGCGCTTAATTGTTGTGGGTTTAACGACCCTCCTGAATCTAACAACCCCCGCCCCTGGCTAATTTGTCCTTCTAAATCACGTAGCCGATAAGCAAGAATGGTTGGGCTTTGTTTTCTTAGGGAAAATACTTGAGCTATACGAGGCAAAATCGGTAATTTGGACACCCTCTCAATGATTTCCAAGTTCACATTAAAACTATAACATAGATCCTGTCCATTTTACGTGCTCCGTCAGCCTTGGATTACTATACCACAAAATCACCTGACTGCCATCCTTCAAACCTTCCAAAATCTGAGCTATATTGGGGAAATGAGACAAAGATGGGAGGAAATAAAGAGACTACAAAACACACCTAATTATTCAGCAGGAGCTGTGATAACATCGTAAGCAGGTATTTTGAGAGGTATGTTGTTGCTTACTAGATATTCCCAAAACGTTCTGCCTAATGGAATAAGTGTAAATTTGCTGCTACTAGGATCATAAGCGATCAATCCAGACTGTATTAAAAACCCCATGAACTGTTCATAAGAGATATTAAATTGCTGCGCCCAAATTGTACGCCTAAATAATGCCTGTGCTAATGCATCTGGGATTTCGCCATTGAAATTTGTCATTGAATTAAGTATTACCATTTGGCTTGGAAATATTAATCTATAAGTTTTCTCAAAATGATACCCTAAGAAAAGTGTGTCTTTATCTCTAGCCGTATACTCTTGAAGCTCGTGAAGTATCTTTTCTGCCTTCTTTGACTTTTCAAGTTCAGAGTTTAGTGCTTTAATTTCCTTTTTTTCTTTAGTACCAAGTTCCTCTTGTTGCTTCTGAATTGTTTCAAGTGAGAACCCTGGTACAGCTAATTTCAATCCACCGTTTTTAATAAGAGTTCTTATTTCTTTTTTAAATAGCCAGAAAATAAGGAACACTACTCCAAAAGTAATCATAGTTTTAATTATATCTACGACTAATGAAGCTATCTTAATCCAATCTGATGGTGTCATTGCTCGGATTATACCAGAATTACAAGTTATATAGTTTAGTTGCTCAAAAGTGTTTAATTAGCTTGTTCTAGTAAGCCTTCTTGGTTTCACCTGATGTTTGTTGTTAGAACTTTTTATGCTAACAACCACTGACTATCTTTTAGGAACCGTTTAATTACATCTATCTGAAAGTCTTGGTATCCAATTGACCAAAACAATTCTTTAACAAAATCTATATAAAACTCTTGGAAAGAGACAGGATCGGCTAATTTAGTAGTGTCCAAATCAGAAAAATCTAACTTATATTCTGGCATCATACCCCTTAAATCTCTAAAAAACATCTGCTGTTGGACGCCAACAAGTTTAATATCTTCTGTTCCTTTAATCTCCACGTAACCCTCTAGTCCTCCTTGGTATTTAGACAATTGATAAAAATTATTTGCTGCTTTTAGAATTTGGAATAGCCTGCCAATAACATGGGACAAATAAATGATCTTCTCTTCATTATTAACCATGAGAACATCTGTCGAGGAGTAAAGTAAGCCAGCAGCATATATTTGATGGCAGTCAATTTGCCCATCCATCTCCCCCCATTCAAAATGAAAAACACCCTCGGGAATAGGTTTTAGGTTTAAATCTGGATAATACATCTGTGGAGTATTATGCAAATCCCTAATTTCCCTAGTCTTATCCTTTATATCTGAAGGTTTCATCAAAGCCTCTTTGGGGTAAAAAGGTTGTACCAAAATAGTACACATTGAAGCCTGAGATCCAAGAGGTTGTTGATAAAATCTAGATACGAAACCACCAGCAAAGGCAGCAGCTATTATAGCAGGATCTCCTGCAGCTTTTTTTCTCCTATATTCCTCTTGCTCTGCTGAGATTTTAGCAACTCTTTCCCTTTCTGCATTCCTTAACCCAACCTCGTAGACCGCCTTTGCTTGAGCTATGTATCTATTTCTACTCACTCCAGCTTGTTCTTTTTTCTTAAATAACAGTTCAACATAGTCTGGGGAAGCAATATCAATTGGGGTGCTTATGTTTCCTGTCCTCACCCAAAGATTGGCATCATTTTGTACATAATAAGGGGTTCTATCACCTTCAAAAATACGTACAAGAATAAACACCTTACTGCCTTGTTCATCTGTAACACGCACTTCATATCTCGGTATGGGAGTAACATTTGAAGCCCATTGGTGGATTTTCTCAATTGATTTAGCAGCATTGTTCACTCCAATCCAACCATTTGGTATACCAGTCTGACGGTTTTCCTCAACGCCAACTATGATTACACCACCTCTAGTATTTGAAAAGGCAGCAAAATGCTTGGATAAATTAGTCGGAATGTCTTTTTTGTAATCTAGTTGTATTCCTTCTCTGTGTCCTTCCTGGCAAAAGGCTACTATTTCTTGAAAACCAAAGCTATTTATGGGCTTATTTAATATATCCATTAGTGTTTTGTTCTTAGGGTTAAGTAACTTTTTGTTACTTGACTGTACCGTATAGATATCATAAACTTATCATAAATGCAAGACACTAAACCACTTACTGCTAAGCAAAAAGGGGCACTGGATTTTATTAACTCTTTCTGTAGAGAAAAGGGTTACTCTCCTTCTTTAAAAGAAATAGCAGACTTTCTTGATACCGATAACCTCAGTACAGCACAGTATTATGTTGAAGAACTTGAAAGTAAAGGCTACCTCCACAGAAATAGCAACAAAGCAAGAGGTATTACTCCAATTTCAGACCAATATACTATTCCATTGCTTGGCTACATTGCTGCCGGGGAACCAATTGAACCTATCGAAAACCCAGAAGAAATAAATGTTCCTTCCGGTATTAAAATTGAGGCTAAATACCCTCATTATGCTTTAAGGGTAAAAGGTGACAGTATGATTGATATGGGGGTTCTCGATAACGATATTGTCCTCATCAAACATCAGATGACAGCCAATGTTGGAGATGTTGTTGTAGGCATTACTGAAAAAGGAGCCACTTTAAAAATTCTTAGTAAGGACAATGATCGAGTTGTGCTTAAACCAAGAAATCAAAAATATAAAACTATCATTCCAGAACAACTTGAAATCAGAGGTGTATTTGTAGGTTTAGTAAGAGGTGGTAATTAGATACAATGAACTAAGCAATATGAACAATGTAACAATTACCCAATTAGTCGAAAAATATAAATCCAATAGATATGCATACTTAAAAGCCGACTACAAAGAGGCTCAATTAAGAATTGATTTTCTAGACCCGCTTTTTGAACTTCTAGGCTGGGACATTAAGAATGTTAATGGTAAGTCTACAAACGAAAGAGAGGTTTTGGTTGAAGAATCATTGAAAGAAGATATTTATTCCACCACAGAAAAGCCTGATTACACGTTTCGTCTTTTTTCTGAAAGAAAGTTTTACTTAGAAGCTAAAAAGCCTCGTGTCAAAATCGACACGGACAATGAACCTGCGAAGCAAGTCAGACGCTATGGCTTTACTTCAAAATTAAAAATCTCCGTGCTTTCCAACTTTGAATACTTAGCAATTTATGATTGCTCAGCCAAAGTGGAAGAAACTGATCATGCTTCAAAATCTCGAGTAAAACTTTATCATTTCACCGAATACGAAGAAGCCTTTGAAGACATCAAAAAATCTCTAAGCCACGACAGTGTTTACACTGGTTCATTTGATGAAACCTGGGAATACATTGAGCAACAACTTAAGCTTTTCAGTATTGATGACCTCTTTCTTTCCCAAATTAATCAGTGGCGCTTAATTTTAGGAAAAGAGATATTCTCACACAAACCCGACTTAAAAGAGACAGAATTAAATGATCTCGTACAAAAATACATAAACAGCATTATCTTCCTACGGGTTTGTGAAGACAGAAACCTTGAAACATATAAAACCCTTCTCTCTAGTAATGGCAACTACGAAACTTTAATTAAACTTTTCCGAGAGGCTGATAGAAAGTACAACTCAGGACTTTTCAATCACACATTAAATGGGGAAGTCATCAAAAACAATAGTTCATCTTTTTGGACGATAATCTCCCAGCTCTACTACCCTGAAAGCACGTACTCTTTTGCAGTTTTTGCCTCAGATATTTTAGGGAATATTTATGAAATTTTCCTAGGAGAGAAGTTGACCATAAGCAGTGGTGAAATCTCACTCACAAAAAAACCGGAGCATATCGATCGAGATATTGTTACTACGCCAACCTTTATCATTAAGGATATTTTAAGGAAAACCGTTCTTCCGTTTTGTGATGGCAAGACAGATTCAGAGATATTAAGTTCGTCATTCGCTGACATTGCTTGTGGATCAGGAGCCTTTTTATTAGAAACTTACCAACTCATAGTTGACTATTTGGTGGACTATTTTCTTAAGACCTCTCCTGAAACACTAATTCGAACTGGCGTGAATACATACAAACTTCCATTTCAAATCAAGAAGCAAGTTCTTGTAAATTGTCTTTACGGAATTGACAAAGATTTCAATGCAGTTGAGGCTTGCAAGTTTGGTATGTTACTTAAACTTCTTGAGGATGAAGATAGTACTACCATTCCAACTCCAGCATTACCACTTTTGGACAGAAATATTCAATTTGGGAATAGCTTAGTAGATTCAACTCAGACATCGAGAGAGAACCGAACAACTATTAACCCCTTTGACTTTGGTGAAACAAAATTTGACGTTATTGTTGGCAACCCTCCATACATGTCAACAGAACACATTAAACAACTAACTCCACTTGAACTTCCAATATACAAAAGGACTTACACATCTTCACACAAGCAATTTGATAAATACTTCTTAAGAATTTGTAGAAGAAATCGTTTCCTTTGGTGCGAATCAGATATTTCAAGATAAGACGACTTATACCTGTATGCTTGTGCTTAAAAACAGTGGACAAACTTCATTAAAGTATATCGAAGTCAAAGACTTAAATAGTTGGAAGACTAGAAATATTGACCTGAGAGATTATGATACCGTTGCGTTTGACGAATTAGATGATGATGTTTGGGTCTTAGTCCCTGGATATCTCAAGCCAGCGTATGAGGCTATTAACAAGCAAAGTAAATTGTTAGAGGAGCTTATCGGTTCAGATAACATTTATAACGGCATACAAACAAGTGCTAACAATATTTATATTCATACAGCTTCAAAAGAAGACGAAACCTATGTATATTTTTCAAAAGACGGAAAAACATGGAAAGTGGAAAAGACCTTAACAAGGCCATATTTCAAAACTTCCAGTGGTAGCGATAATCTAAATTCCTATCGTCCCTTCAAACCAAACTCTTTTGTTATTTATCCGTATCTTAAAACTACCTCAGGAATAGAATTCGTAAGAATGGATAAGCTAAAAGCTGAATTTCCTTTCATGCATGAATACTTAATGGCTTATAGAGAAGCTCTAAGTGACCCTAAGCGTGATATAAAGCCTACCCCAGAAACAGACAGTGAGTGGTACCGATTTGGAAGACATCAAAGTTTAGACAAATGCGATGTCCCATCAAAAATAATTGTTGGTGTTTTGTCCCAAGGAAACAAGTATGCAATTGATTACTATGGAACGCTCATATCATCAGGTGGTACAGCTGGCTACTGCATGATAACCCTACCGGATGAGTTTCCCTATTCTGTTTACTATGTTCAGGCTTTGCTTAATTCAAAATATCTTGAATGGTACTCTTCCCTTATTGGTGAGGTGTTCAGAGGCGGCTACATTGCTAGAGGAACCAAAGTCTTAAAAAGACTTCCAATAAGAACAATCGATTTTACTAAGATTGAAGAGAAAAATCTTCATGACCAGATTTCTGCGACTCAGAAAGACCTTATAAGGATTCAAGGTGAAATAGATACAAATCGGAGTGATCATAGAGTGACCGATCCGCTACAAAGAGAGTTTGATCTTAAAAAAACCGAATTAAACCAAGCACTGGTGAGACTGTATGGATTAAGTGATATGGATGACCAGATTCCATTGATTTCAAAAATGTATGAAGCTAATTAATGAAACTACTAAAGAAAAATTGCGAGGAGGTTTTTACACTCCCAATTCCATTGCTGCGTTTATTTTAAAATGGGGCTTCAATGGCAATAAGGAAAATGATGTTTTAGAACCGAGCTGTGGTGATGGTGTTTTTCTGGAAGAAATCAGGAACGGCAATTATAAATATAAAAGCGTCACCGCAGTTGAAATTGACGCTGTAGAGGCTGAGAAAACAAAAAAGATTGCTCTTTTAAAGTGCAAGGTTATCGTCTCTGATTTTCATGAATTTTGTCTCAAATCTAGTCAAAAATTTGACCTCGTTATTGGCAATCCTCCCTACATCAGATATCAATTTTTTGATCGCAAACAACAAAAAATGGCTGATGAGATATTCACAAGAGCCCAATTAAAATACTCAAAATTGACTAATGCCTGGGTATCATTCGTAATTGGCTCCAGTTTATTACTGAAAGAAAAAGGCAAGATCGGTTTTGTTCTTCCGGCCGAATTATTACAAGTCTCTTTTGCCCAACAACTCAGAGAGTTCTTGGCACATTTCTACAATAAGATAAACATCATCTCTTTTAAAACTTTAGTGTTTCCAGAAATTCAACAAGAAGTGATACTCCTTCTTTGTGAGAAAAATGATTCCGACTCCCATTTTATAGAGCATTTAGAACTCAGAGACGCACAAGAGTTATCAAATCTTGATGTAACAACTTTAAGAAGTCCTAAAAAGAAGATTGACTTTAAATCTAATAAATGGACCTTTTACTTTCTAGATCAAGAGGAAATAGATTTTATTGAACGCCTTCAAGAAAGCGAAGCTATTCCCAAACTTGGTAAGTATGCAAAAGTTGAGGTTGGAATCACTACTGGTTCAAATCCGTTTTTTACTGTTCCATTTTCAATAGTTAAAGAGTACAGCCTCGAGAAGTTTGCAAAACCATTGGTGGGTAGAAGCGTTCAAGTTCCTAGTGCAATTTTCACTAGAAATGATTGGCTAGAAAACAGGAAGGCAGAAGCGAGAACCCACTTATTAGTATTCCCTGAGCTCTCAGCATTAAAAAACGATGCAGGCGCCATGAGATATATCAAACTTGGAGAAGAACAAGGGATTAACAAGGGCTACAAATGCGGAATCAGGGATGAATGGCAGATAGTTCCATCACTTCGTGTGTCAGATGCCCTCTTCATAAGAAGAAATAATCTGTACCCTAAGTTGATAATCAATGAAGCTCAAGCATAAGAAGCCACGGGGGTGGTGTTTTGGAGTTAATGCCCAATGAGGCAGAGGAAATACTTCTTCCTTATAACCCAAATAATAGTGAACTTTTGGATACGATAGACAGCATGATCCGAAACAAAAGAGATATATCAGAAATATTGGAAGTTACTAACAAAAAAATCCTAATGGACAACTTTGGATTGTCCTCTGGCGATATAAAGATTGCAGAGAATATCTGGAGAAAGCTTTCTGAGCGAAGATTAAATAGAGGCAACAAAAATCCCTAGTTTTGAACCTTTCGAATTTTTCGAACAATTGCTTAACTTTTCCCAACTATCCGGAAATTCCGGACAGTTGTTCCCATTTTAGAAACAACTCACCTACAAAAATAGACGACTTGGAGAATGGAAAATTCGAACTTACAAAAAAGCCCGACAGTTCAACACAAAAGGACGCTTTGTTGCCTATGCATCCCATCTGGCTCCCCCGGTAGGACTCGAACCTACAACCTTCTCGTTACTCGCTCCCCCACATTTCCATGGGACGCGGAACTATCTCTTATCCATAGGTAAAAACCCGTAGGATTTGGGTACATAGTTTCTGAACCTTTCCTTCGACTACACTCAGGACTCGGCTGCGGATTACCATGAACCAAAAATTAGCTTTTAGGCTTCCCGACAATTCTCCCAATTTTTCATCCCGAAATTTCTATCAGGAGCTGCTAACCACTCACAGCGAGCCGCTCTACCATTGAGCTACAGGGGAATGTTAAAGAACGGAGTAATTATAACACTGAGCTTGATCCCATGTGAACCCCTGGAGATTAACTATGAACTTTCTCCAAGAGCCCAGGATAGGATTGTGGGGTTGACTCATCAAGGCTAAAAAAGTTACAATACACAAGTTAAAATTAAATATCGGTGCTAGAACTGGCCCCGACCTAAAGTCGGGGATAAAGCGCTCAGACTTCCTTGAGCAAATGGCAAGGTCCGGAAGTGCTGGTAAGAGAAATCAAACCAGGACCTATGGAAATCGTAGCTGTAACCAAACAGCGTTGATGAATGCCAAAGCAAGCACCCCCCGTACCATACGGTACAGGGAAATGGAGGGAATTCTTCTTAATTTTTCCTGCCTTCGGCAGTCGAGTTTTCCCTTTGTAACACAGGTGGTTTATATCACCCGTGCCGTTCTAGTGCCGTACCAAAATCTATGGAAAGATTTAAGTACGGATTTAATCGAAGAGAATTTTTGAGACTGGGTTACGGATTCCTCGCAGCCACAGCTTTTGCGCCTTTATTAAGGTTTGCTCCGGTATCCGCCTCAGCCGAAACCGAGGAGCCTACCGAACAAAATTTCCGTTTCACCTCCCTTAGACAGTGGCAAAAATACATCGAGCCGGAAAAGGAGGTATTAAGACCTATCTTCCGTAATAGAGACCTTTATTTGGGAACACTTGGGCTTACTCAGGAAAATCAGGTAGAGGATCTCGAAACTTATTACGACATCTTTCGCATGGGGCAAAAATTATTCTCCGTCCCGATTTCAATGTTATGGATACCTTTCATCTATGAGAGTAGGTGTGCACGCGATAAAAATCCGGATCTGGGAAACCCCTGTAAAGGAGCTATGCAACTTTTTGCCTACAATCTTAAAACTCCTCCTTTCAGAAACGCCAAAGCACAGATCATGACCGAGACAGGTTTCTTGGCAGCTGTACCCGGCCAGAGGTATATTGAAGGCCAACCCGCCAACAGTGACGGCACAATATGTGAAACCAGTGATTGGTGGAATATCCCACTGGGAGCTTTTCATATTCAATATAGTGCCCAAATTTATTACCCAAACTTAGAACCCTTAGACAGTTTCAGAGCTGCATTAAGAAACCGCTATTCCGCATACCGCGGACCCCAAGACGTAAAACATTCTGAATATTTGAGGAATATTTTAGAACCGG